>JALVRY010000209.1 GCA_027024625.1 Thiotrichaceae bacterium | reverse complement strand
ATAACACTTTCTTTTTCTTTGATAAGTAGATCACGGTCTTTGATCACATTATCTCGCACTTGCAATTGAGCATCGCGTTCTTTAATTTGAGAATCACGCTCAAGAATTTGCTGATCACGATTTTGAATCTGTGTCTCACGCTCTACCAGTTCAGCATCACGCATTAGGATATGCTGATCTCGTTCGGCGATGGTTCGCTCTTTTTCTTGCAATTGAATATTACGTAGATGAATCTGTCCATCACGATTTGCAATGGTTGTTTCACGGTCTTGGAGGACTTCTTCCTTCTCACTCAACTGCACATCACGTGCTTTTACAGTATCATCACGAATTTGTAGCTGTTGATCTCGTTGGGTTATTTTGTTATCACGATTTTCAATCTGTTTCTGTAATTTAGCAGTGTGTTGATCACGTTCTTTAATTTGCAAATCACGCTCTTGTAGGCTTTTGTCTCGCTTTTGCAATAAGGAGTCGCGTTCTTTTAATTGTTCATCTCTATCACGCAAACTATTATCACGCTGTGCAATGCTGTCATCACGACTAGCAATTTGCTGATCTCTTTCGAGTAAACTTCTATCTCGTTCAGAGAGTTTTTGATCGCGTTCTTTTAGCGAGAGATCACGGTTATTCAAGCTTTCATCTCGTTCTTGAATTTTTTGATCGCGTTGCTGAATTTGCTCATCACGTTTTGCTAAAGATGTATCTCGCTCTTGAATTTTGCTATCACGATTTTGGATTTCATTATCGCGAATTTGTAGCTGCTCTTCCTGTGATTTAATATGTGTTTCACGATCGTTGAGTTGAATATCACGCTGTTCCAACTGATAATCACGTTTTTGCAGTGACTTTTCTTGTGCTTCAATACGTTGGTCGCGTTCTGCAATACTCTCATCGCGTTTGTGTAGATTGTTATCACGATCACTAATACTGCGATCTCGTTCAATAAGTACGGCATCTTTTGATTCTAATTGCAGGTTACGTTTATGCAGCTCATCATCTTTTTCTTTGATGACTTCTTCTTTCTCTCGCAACCGTTTTGATGATTTTTGTAGCGACTCGTCACGTTGCTGGATTGTAGTTTCACGTTCATGAATGACTTGGTCACGTCGTGCTATTTCATTATCGCGTTCATGAATGTGTGTATCACGTTTAGCGATATTCTCATCACGCTTCTGTAGTTGTGCTTCACGTTCTTCTAAAGAAGCATCGCGGGCTTGAATTAAACGATCCTGTTCAGAGATACGATTATCACGGGTCTGGATTTCATTATCACGTTGTTTTATTTGTGAATCACGCTCTTGCAAATGTAAGTCACGCTTTTGAATAATACGATCCCGTTCAGCTAGCTGGTTATCCCTTGCTTGTAATTCAGAATCGCGTGACTGAATTTGCTGGTTTAGCTTATCTATACTGCCATCGCGGTGCTTTATTTGACGATCTCTATCACTGAGGGTCTCTTCACGGGTTTGAATCTGATTATCACGTAGTTGAATTTGCTTATCACGTTCACGTAATTGTAAATCTTGTGTATTAATCCGTTGATCACGTGAGCGAATTGTTGTATCTCGCTCTTTAATTCTGATATCACGTTCAGATAGTTGGGCATCACGTTCCTTGAGGGAGTTATCACGATGGGCAATCTGAGAATCACGCTTACGCACTTCTTCATCCGTGACTTGAATACGAACATCTCGCTCTGTGATTTTCTTATCACGTTCCTTTAAGCTTTTATCTCGTTCTTCTAGCTGTATATCTAGCTTTTCGATCGAACTAAGAAAATCTAATGATTGTTTATCTTTTTCTGTGATATAGGCATCACGCTGCTTAATTACGCCATCTTTTTGTAAGATAGTTGCATCACGCTTTTGAATTGCTGCATCACTGGCTCTAATTGAATTATCTCGTTCAGATAAATGGCGATCTTGCTCAGATATTTTTGCATCACGTTGTTCGATCAGTTTATCTTTATTTTCAATGCTGAGTTCTTTCTTCTTTACCTGCTCATCCTTTGCTTGAATTTGTTTGTTTTTTTCTCTTAGTTGGGTTTCAAGTTCGGAACTATGGATATTTGCTTGCGTGATTCTCAAGTCACGTTGATCGATTTGTTGGTCGCGTCTAGTTAGTTGTTCATCTCTTTCTTTTAGTAAACGTTCTTGTGTTAAGGTTGCATGATGTCGGCTTTGTAATAAAGCTTCTCTTTCATTTAAAAGACGATCTTTGTGGTTAGCTTCTTCATCTTTACTGCGTAGTAATTTATCTTTTTGCAGGGCTGTTTGGTTTTGTTTTTGTAGAAGGCGGTCTTTGTCTTCTAATGAACGATGATGACTTTGTAGCTGTAATTCTTTCTCTTGCAGTAATTTTTCATATCGGATTATATTGCTTTCTAAGTCACGTAATCGTCCTTCTCTCTCGAGTAACAATGCATCACGTTTTTCTAAGGCTTTTTCTTTTGTAAGCAAATGCTCATCTCGTAGCTTAAGCATTTTGTCTTTGTCGAAAGATTGTTTGCTTTGCTCTGTTAAGATTTTCTCTTTTTCTCCGAGCATGTTAAATAGGTTTTGATATTTTTTATCGCGTTCTTCTAGGCTTTTGTCACGCTTATGAATATGACCATCTTTCTCAAGTAACTTATCCGTCAACTCCTGAATTCGTTTTTCACGAGCGGACAATTTTTCATCTAAATAATCTAGCCTTGCTTTTAAATTCTTTTTTTCATCAAGTGATAAATACAAATTTGTATCTAATTTATCAAATAGATCAACATCCTTATTTTTTACTTTCATAACACCGTACCAATACCGTCAAAAACCAGATGAACACTTGCTTAACTGCATTCAGGCTCTAGTGTAGACAAAGTTACAGCGATAACAATCACAAATTGTCTATTTTTTGTTAATTTAAGCGATAAATTGCTGGAATTCGTGATGTTAGTGGGCTTTAAAGTTGAATATATCGTGATTTAATAAGAATAGAGATCTTTCGTGCAAAGGTCTCAAATACCTGCACAAAATCAATTAGCCTGAAATGCCAAGTTCTTTTAGGTGTTTTGGGCTGTTATGCCAGTTTTCTTCTACTTTGACCCAAAGTTTTAGGTAGACCTTTGTCATTAAAAAGCTTTCCAGTGATCGCCTAGCTTCACTGCCAATGCGTTTTAATGTTTCTCCCTTGTGCCCTATGATAATTCCTTTTTGATTCTTTTTGCCCACCCAGATCGTTGCATGAATATTCGTGATATTTACTTTTTCTTCGAATTCTTCGATTTCTACTGCGGTCAAATAAGGGACTTCTTGATGTAGGTTATGCATTAACTGCTCACGAATGAATTCAGAACAAATAAATCGCATGGATTGATCTGTGATGTAATCCTCAGGATAAATAAATTCGGCTTCAGGAAGGTAGTTTAATAAGGATGTTAAAAACTCATCCGTATTTACACCTTTTTCAGCAGAAATAGGGAAGACTTCAGCAAAGTCATACTTGGTGCTTGTTTCTTGCATATAAGCAAGCAGTTTATCTTTTTGCTTGATTCTATCGACTTTATTAACCAATAAGAATACAGGGCATTTTACATTTTCTAAACGCTTGAGGACAAAATCATCTTCCTTTGTCCACGTCATTGCTTCAACTAACATTACTACTACATCAACATCTTCTAATGCAGAAATAGCCTCTCGATTAATCGTTTTATTTAATAAGCTTTTAGATTTTATATGGATACCTGGTGTATCTAAGAAGATTATTTGATGATTTTCTTCAGTCAGAATACCTCGGATAACATTACGTGTGGTTTGTGGCTTGTTGGCAATGGCTGAAACCTTATACCCAATAATTTTGTTTAATAGTGTTGATTTGCCAACATTGGGATGCCCTACAATCGACACGTTTCCACAGCGGGTTATTGGTTTCTCATTTGACATGCGTTAATACCTTTTCTACTGCACTGCTAGCAGCTTTTTGTTCTGCTTTTCGTCGATTACTTGCGATACCCTTGGTGCGAATATTTAAACTTTTAATAAAACATTCTGCAGTAAAGGTTTGTTTGTGAGCTTCGCCTGTCACCGAGACCAGTTCATACCTTGGTATATCGTGACCATTGGCTTGGAGTAATTCTTGCAAACGACTTTTGGGGTCTTTTAAGTCATCTTCACAAGGCAAGTTTTTCAGTAAGTCTTGGTAAACATCAAGAACAAAGTTTCTGGCAACTTCCATGCCAGCTTCTAAATAGATACAACCTAATACGGCTTCAAATGCATCGGCAAGAATGGATTTACGACGAAACCCACCGCTTTTTAATTCGCCAGAACCAAGACGAATATGCTCACTAATGGATAGCTCTGTTGCTAATTCAGCCAGTGCATTTTCATTCACCAAGGAGGCACGCAAACGGCTAAGGTATCCTTCTGATGCTTTCGGCAGTGCATTGTATAAATAGGCCGTTATGATAACGCCCAAAATGCTATCACCAAGAAATTCCATTCTCTCATTATGATTTCCACCCATGCTACGATGCGTCATCGCAAGGTGGAAATTCTCTGACTCTAAAATAGCGTTAGGGAGCATTTTAGAAAGTTTACTGTTTATGATCTTTCGGCTAGGTCTAGTCAAGATTTTCCTTGTTAACAAACAAAATACAATTTATTTGTTACTCATCTCCAATAATTGCTGAATACTCAAAGACAGCCACTATATCTAAATTTGCGAACCAATTCACTCTGTCTTCGTAACTAACTGAGAGTTTACGAGCCTTTTTGCTTTTTCGCACTTTTTCTAGCGTAAATTGCTTGCTAGTTAAATCATAAATACTACTAACATCGATATGTTTATCAATATTAGCCATGATGATACGTTTGTTGAGTTTTACGCTTTTGGGGTCTTGAGCAACCTTATCAACAATCGTCTTTACAGAATCATATTTTATGTAAACTGGTACAAGTTTAACGATAGTGACTGCAATAAAGACAAAAAGAGCGGCAACAACTAGCCAGCTAATAAATGTTAAACCATGCTGATTTTTACTATTTCTCATTATTTTTCCCCTATTATTTTAATTATTGTTGGGTGTGTTTATAAAGCCTGCCGACAATAAGTCGGCAGAATAATGTTACTTTATAACTTGACCGATACGAGATGGTTTTAAGCCATCACCGCCCATGCTCCAGTGCATCCAAATAACAAGAGCCTTTCCGACTAAGTTTTCTTCAGGAACAAATTTCCAGTAGCGACTATCATTACTGTTGTCACGGTTGTCACCCATCATAAAGTAATGCCCCTCAGGTACTACTGTCTCATCTACAGGCCCCTGTGAATTTGGAATAATAACAATATCATGCTCTACATCACCTAATTTTTCTGACAATCGTAATGTTTGTTGAACATGATTTCTCTGATCACGGGCTTCAAATGGTCCAATAGGTGTATGCTGCACTTCTTCACCGTTAACAAATAAACGCTTGTTTTCCCAGCGAATTTTATCACCGGGTAAACCGATTACACGTTTAATATAATCTGTTTTATTGTCAATGGGATAACGGAATACTGCGACATCACCCCGCTTAGGTTCACCGACTTCAACTATTTTTGTGTGAAGCACAGGTAAACGAATACCATAACTAAACTTATTCACCAAAATAAAATCGCCAACTTCTAATGTTGGAATCATCGAGCCAGAGGGAATACGAAAAGGCTCTGCTATAAAAGAACGTAATGTTAGTACGATTAGTAAAACAGGAAAAAATGATTTCGCATATTCAAGAATAACGGGGTCTTTGCTACCACTATCCGTGACTAAATTAATATTCTTTTTCTTCTTAGAAAATAAGGCATATAACAGCCAAATAATACCGGTTACTGCGGTTGCAACAACCAACCAAAACTCTAAATTAAAATCCATTATTTTTTCTCATTTCAATAAAATTATAATATATATTCTGAATCAGTATGTAATTAAGAAAATTCTGATTAAGTAGGAAGTGAGGCTTCAGAGACTGTGTAAGTATTCATGAAACGCGAAAAAAAATGGTTAAAATTTTTTCGCACTCCCAGAATACTTGCACAGTCTCTAAAGCCTCGCCTGAAACAAACGGTATTTCAATACCTTACAGGCGACACTAAAGTGTCGCTTCCAATATCTCGCGCTATTTGCCGTAGTGAAATCACGGATTCAGGAACTATTTATCATCTGTCCTAAGTACCGCTAAAAACGCCTCTTGAGGAATTTCTACATTACCCACTTGTTTCATGCGTTTTTTACCTGCCTTTTGTTTTTCTAACAATTTACGCTTACGCGAAACATCACCGCCATAACATTTTGCCGTTACATTTTTACGCAAAGCCTTAACATTAGTACGGGCGATGATATTACCACCAATTGCCGCTTGGATTGCAACATCAAACATTTGACGAGGAATGATTTCTTTCATTTTACTGGTCAATTCACGACCGCGAGATTGTGAGTTATCACGATGCAGCATGACTGCCAGTGCATCAACTTGATCACCATTGATCAGCACATCAACTCGCACTAAATCCGCAGCTTCAAAACGATCCAGCTCATAGTCAAATGATGCATAACCACGGCTCACTGATTTTAGACGATCAAAGAAGTCCAGTACCACTTCACTCAAAGGCAAATCATAGATAATCGATACTTGATTACCCATATATTGCATCTCTTTTTGTACGCCACGCTTTTCGATGCACAAGGTAATGACATTACCCACATACTCATGTGGAACTAAAATTGTACCGCGAATAATGGGTTCACGAATTTCGACAATCTTATTAACAGGCGGAAGTTCAGCAGGGCTGTATATATTGATGACTGACCCGTCTGTTTTTTCTACTTCATAGATAACCGTTGGTGCAGTTGTTATTAAATCGAGATCATATTCACGTTCTAAGCGTTCTTGAATGATTTCCATGTGCAACATGCCGAGGAAACCACAACGAAAACCAAAACCTAAGGCTTGAGAGTTTTCCGGTTCATAATGCAAAGAGGCATCATTAAGCGTGAGTTTGTTTAATGCATCGCGTAGGTTTTCATAATCATCCGATGAAACGGGGAAGATACCCGCAAAAACACGAGGCTGAACTTCTTTAAAACCATCTAATGCTTCTTCTGCGGGGTTTACTGCTGAGGTAATCGTATCACCCACTTTGATTGCATCAATCTCTTTAATTCCAGTGATGACAAAACCAACCTCGCCAGCCGTTAAACCGTCTAAATCTTTTAATTTTGGTGTGAAAATGCCAGCACGATCTACCAGAGCAACATCGCCAGTTGCCATGAACTTTATTTTTTGTTTCTTTTTAATTGTCCCATCAAATACTCGAATTAATGCGACAACGCCTAAATAGTTATCAAACCATGAATCAATGATTAAGGCTTTTAACGGGGCATCTGGATCACCTTCTGGTGCAGGAATTCGCTCAACTAATTGATCTAGCAGGTCAATTACGCCTACCCCAGTTTTGGCACTGACATGAATAGCATCGGTTGCATCAATACCAATAATCTCTTCGATTTCTTCACATACACGATCAGGGTCGGCAGCGGGTAAATCAATCTTATTTAAAACAGGAACGACTTCTAAATCTAATTCGATAGCGGTGTAGCAGTTCGCCACACTTTGCGCTTCAACACCTTGAGAGGCATCAACGACTAATAATGCACCTTCACAGGCGGTTAATGAGCGGGACACCTCGTAAGAAAAGTCAACATGACCGGGTGTATCAATGAAATTGAGGTGATAAGTTTCACCGTTTGTCGCTGTATAGTCTAAAGAAACGCTTTGAGCTTTGATTGTGATTCCACGCTCTCGTTCTAAATCCATTGAATCTAAAACTTGAGCTTCCATTTCACGCTCACTTAAGCCTTCGCACTCCTGTATAAAACGGTCTGAAAGTGTGGATTTTCCGTGATCAATATGTGCAATGACAGAAAAATTACGGATATATTTGTTTGCTTCACCCATCGACTAGCTACTCACCTGTTACTTGCTCTTGCAAGCATTGTCTTAACATTGTTTCATCAAAAAAGTGATAAAAAATCACCTCATCACGGTATGCAGCCACAGGCACATCAACGTCGTAACGCTGCTTTAGTGCTTCGTCCTGATCAATATCAACTAATTCAACACGAAAGTTCAGTTCTTTTTGTAGTGCATACAAAGAAGCTGCCATTTGTTCACACAAATGACAGCCGATGCGATGATACAGTGTTATCGTCCGCTTTTCACTCACTGGCTAGTGGATTCAGCAGGTATTTTTAATGCGAAGAAGCGAGCCGTACCATTTCGGTGTATAAGGATGGCAACACTTTCATCAGGTTTTAGTGTTTTAATTTTTGTTTTTAATTGCTCTACGGACTCTATTGTCTGTCCATCAAGCATGGCAATAATATCACCCTGAATCAGCCCCGCATCTTTTGCTGCACCTTTATTTACCTTGCTGACCAAGACACCACTTTCAACATTCGTTGCTTTACGAGACATTTCATCAAGGTCTTCAACTTCCATGCCCAGAACAATATTTTTAGCTTTTGGTGCAGGTTCTGCTTGTGTGTCTTTTGCCTCTACTAAGCTGTCTTCTTTAGGCAATTCACCTAAAGTAATGTTTATTACTTGTTCAGTACCATCACGTAGAACCTTCACATCAACTGCTTTACCAATTTCTGCTTGAGCAACAATATTAGGTAGCTTGGCAACATCGGGAACAATTTGACCATTGAATTCTAAAATAATATCGCCTAGTTTCAAATGTCCTACTGCTGGACCACCTTTGATGATTTTTGCAACCAATGCACCGGTTGGTTTTGGCATTTTAAAGCTTTTAGCAAGTTCACGGTTAACTTCCTGAATATACACACCTAACCAAGCACGGCTTACTTTACCTTTTGTTTTAAGTTGCTCGATTACATTTGCTGCAACGCGGGTTGGTATCGCAAAAGAAACACCCATAAAGCCACCAGAACGACTATAGATTTGTGAGTTAATGCCCACAACATCGCCTGCTAAATTAAACAAAGGGCCGCCAGAGTTACCAGGATTGATGGCGACATCGGTTTGAATAAAAGGTACATAATTATCAGTAGGGAGGTTTCTACCTTTTGCACTGACAATTCCAGCTGTCACACTATTATCGAAACCAAAAGGTGAGCCAATTGCAAGTACCCACTCACCAACTTTTAAGTCTTTTGAGCTACCTAAGTGCAGAAATGGCAAGCCCGTTGCTTCAATTTTAAGTAAAGCAACATCACTACGTTCATCGCTGCCGACCAGTTTAGCTTTAAATTCTCTTCTATCCGTTAGCTTAACGGTAATTTCATCGGCATCACTAATCACATGATGGTTTGTTACGACATATCCATCTTCTGAAATAATAAAACCAGAGCCTAATGGGTTTGCCTTATGCCCATGCGGTGATGAGCCACTTCCACCACCATTGAAATCAAAATACCGTTTGAGTAATTCTTCAAAGGCTTGCTCCTCCTCTGTTGAACCAAAACCTTTCTTGAAAAGTCGTGCGTGAGATTTCTTTTTTATTGTTGTGCTGATATTAACAACAGCATTGCCATGCTCTTCTACAAGTTTTGTAAAATCAGGCAAACCTTCAACAGCAAACGCTGTGTTTAAAAAGAGTAATAAAAAGGAAATTACTAAAGCTTGAGTTGCTTTGATCATTTCAGAACCTATTTAATAATGATTGAATTAGTGAAATGATAGGGGTTTGAAACATATTTTCAATGAGTATCAGCTAAAATGGGCGGATTATAACATTACAAATATGTAAGGAAGTCTGTGTTATAGACATTCACTTATTAAATTTCTGCGTCCTGTATTGAGCATAGCCGAAGTAAAGGGGGCATAATCATTATGCACCTTTTTTGATATTAGCTTTAAGTCGTAAAGTTAACCAACTCTGCCTTTCTTGAATTATGCTTTTTATCTGACTCGTTACATCGTTATGTTCCAAAAAGACAGTCTCTTCGGCTAATAAATCAGCCTCCTTAGTCATCAATCGAATAAGGCTGCTAGCCTCACGTTGTAGCATTCTAAAAGGAATCTGAGTCACGTCACAGTATTTTTCCCAGTGCCTTTTCATTATCCATTTTGGTCGATTTTCGCCACCAACTTTCATACTCATTCGTTGATTGAGTTCAGGGTAAATGGCGGTTGAAAGTAAATCATAAAATGGGCTGATAACACGTTCAGGTTGCTGTAAAAATGATAGATTTTTGCCATGTGCATCGGCATTACCAATAAGGTAATTGAACAGCGTCCATTGCAATAATCGCTTCTTATCAGCCGCAGGGCGTGAGCTATAAAGGCTAATTAGCTTTGCACAGTCTGCAAAAGAAGGACCGCCTTCACTCTCGTATTTATTAAAGGAAACAATGCCCATCGCTTGGCAAAAATCCTCTTGATGCAAGCGTTGCTTATTTTTGCGATCATAGCGTTGCACTAAAACACAATGGCGATCTGCAATATCAATCAGCTCAACACTAGCAGACTCTAATCGGCATCGTTTGGCTAATGTCATACAAAAAGCCTCGTTTACGGCAAGTTTAGGAATGCTTTTTCTTTGTGGGTCTGGCTTTAAAATATGGCTAGAAGCTGTTCCCCCTAGTGGCAAAGCAAATACCTGATCCTGATAAATAATTGGCAGCTTGTTTTGTGCCCCTGCCAGAGAAAGTCGCAAACCTTCTTCATTCACCAAAAAAGGCTGAGAATCTAGTTGTTCAACAATAAAAGCCAATTCTTCTGATGATAAATTGCGTTGTATATTAGTCGATAAATCAGCTTGCGTAATTACAGATGTCGATAAACTAATTGCCCCCGCAATTTCTCCACCAATTGCCTCTAAAAAAGCAAAGTCATTCTCTTCTGATATACCAAGTAAATGAGCAATCTTATAGCGTAAGTCCCCCTCAGGTATTAAGTTCGAGAAAAAAGCATAAGAAAAGCGATGCTCAAAAGGAGCTTTCTGCAAGGGCAATGAACATGATAGAGCAAACGCATTCGCATTATCTAACCAGCTTTGTTTGTATTGGAATTGATATAATTGCTGTTCATCAATGCTCAATATACCGATATGACTATTTTGATAAGAAACATACAACGTTTTCATTGTGCGATACCAATCTTTAAGCCTAAGCCTGCTAAGACCAGTAATACCTTATCCAATTGCACAGAAGGCTTGCCGTTTTCCAACTCAGATAAAAAACGCACACCCACACCAGTCAACTCAGCTAACTCAATCTGTGTTAATTGATCTTTTTTCCGTTTGTCCCGAACGAATGAACCTAATGCTTGAGCAGAATTAATAATATTACCGTTCGGGATTATAAAGTCGTTTTGCATCTCAATAACCTAATTATTATCCCTTTCGGGAATATTATAGCAGGCTTGATACTGATACGCTCAAAATAATCCCGTTCGGGGTTATTATTATCTTTTCTACGACTCACAATGATGGTCTGCTCGTAAAATATAGGGGTAATAGTTATGTCATTGTTAGAATTATAAAGGTTTGCAATAGCTGCGAACTTATTCAAGGGCAGTAATAACCGCTATACTCCTTGCAGAAACATCCCCGTGTTTTTGATAATTAAGAAGGAGTGTAGAAATGCCCGAGACACAAAACCAAAACCCTCTACCGCCCGAAAATGAAGCCGTATTAAAACATATTGATATGTTCCAAGGGATCATCACCCGCATGGCAAGCAATAGCAGTGCGTGTAAAAATTGGTGTATCGTTCTAGTCTCTGCCTACCTTGCCTATGCCGCTAATAATGGCAAATTAAACTATATTGAGCTATCTGCGATTCCTGTAGTGCCAGCCGATGTCTGCCCGATAATGAAGCCGCTCAAGCCATGCAACCCTACGCCCCCGCAGGCTGGGATGAAAGCAAAGATGGCGTAGTGTTACTCATTGATGAACTCGATAAAGCCGACCCAGACCTGCCCAATGGCTTATTACAAACCTTAGGGGATTTAGAGTTCACTGTTCCCTATATTAATCAACGCATCAAAGCCGACCCACAACGCCTATTGATTATTATCACCACCAATGAAGAACGCGAATTACCAACGGCATTAGTGCGTCGCTGTTATACCCATACCCTAAAAATGGACGAAGGCGAATCCCGAATTGATTGGCTCGTCAAACGGGGCAAACTGCACTTTGCAGATAGCATTACTGATGACGTTTACCGCGATGCAGCCGAACTCCTCTGGAAAGACCGCAAAAGCCACAAACGCTACCCCCCAAGTTTAGCCGAATACCTCGACCTACTTCGCCCGCTATCGCAACTCAACAAAGCCGAGCAAAAAGACCGTTTAGACAGCATCAGCCAATTTGTTTATCAAAAAGAAGCGGAAGACTAACATGGCATGGGGACGCATCGCCTTACTGCACGCCAGTGAGCAAGCCAAAGAACACATCAATGACTTGGCAGAAACGCTAGGCTATAGCGTGGCTGAAAATACCAGCACCCAAAAAAAATCCACAACGCCAGAAAGTATCCTCACTACCTCTACAAACAGCACAAGCACCAGCAAAGCACAAAGCCTACAAGCCGTATTCTGGAAGATACAATCCATCACCGAACTAGCAGAACCCGAAGAAAGCAATAAAGACTATTTAAACGACCCACAAAAGGTACTGGATTTAAGCAAAGCCCAATCAGGCACTTATGTCTTTGACTCGCCTGAACCGATGATTACATCTGCCAACTTATTCCCCTTAATATTAAATGCACTAGGCTATTACAAAGCGGGCAAACATATTGACCAAAACAAGCTAGTTAAAAAGCTGACGCAAGCCAAAGCCATTCGCAGACTTCCCAAACAACAAGTCAAACATTGGCCACAGCAACTCACCATTATTATTGACAAACACCCTGCCTTGTTTCCCTATTGGAATGACTTTGATGTTATCGCCAAACAGCTTGAAATATTACTGGGTAAAAACTGTGTAGAGACTATGCCCTTTGTGCAAAGTGGTACACAACAAGCCTGCCATATTGAGCGATTAGAACGGCATCGCCGCATCAATGGAGCTTCCGTTTTGCTACTTACCGACCTCAACGAACACAACAGCAACAAACGCTATTGGGATTGGCAAGAGCTATTGCAAACCCTAAAAAACAAAGGCTGCCAAATACTCAGCCTCAGCCCCGCCCAATCTGCACCCCAAGAAAAACACTGGCTACGACTCGCCAAACCGCAAAGCCTAGCCGCAGGCTTATCTCGCCAAGTCAAACAGCAGGGCTTTACACTGCCGATAGACGCAACCGCAATTGAAACGGCTCTAACCTATCTCTCCCCATTGGTATTAGTGGATGCAGGTTTATTACGGAAACTACGTTTAGCCTTCCAATGGGGCAATGCCGCACTGGATGGCATTATCTGGAATGACCACCGCATACAGCAAAGCTATTTAGGTATTCGCCTATTGGCAGAATATCGGGAAGATTATCAACAGGAATTTGCAGATTTACCTGTAGAAGAGCAAAAACAATTTTGGAAGATCGTCAAGCATCACCACAAACACGCCTATACAGGTTTAAAACAACTAGAAGCGATTAACCAAGCGACACTCTCAGGCTCACAAGCAAGCGAGGTGATTGATTATTACCAGTCGATTATGGCAAGTTACCAACAAAGCAGCAATCCAGAGCAACAAGCCGCCCTAAAACAACAACTGCGAACCCTAATTGCCATGACCGCAACAACCGCATGGCAAGGCGATTCTGCCACGCGTGATTTACTGCATGATGCCTATAGCATTGCCTATGAAGATGAAATACAAGCAGGCATCTGGTCTGCGAACTTGCCGAATGGGTTAGATGTAAGAAAACTAAACAATAATAAAACAAAAGCCGAAGCCCAAGTGCCGTATTACCTAAGCCAGACGACCCATACAGGCAAAATCAATATCAGCAGTCGCCCTCCCGAAATAGGGCAATTATTGCCATTTAGCAGCACCGCCACACAACCTGCTACCCTGCAAACACAAGCCGAAGCTAAACCGCAACCTATTACAAAAGATAGGCAATTAGCACTACCCCAAAGCCAACAATACCTGCTCACCGCAGAAAACACCCAATGGCAGCTCAAAGCCATACAACGCCCCAGCTTTGCAGAAAATATAGGGCAAAATCAGCACGGCTTATTTATTGAAACACGACTAGGAGATCGCAGTAGCCGCTACTATTGGCATCCAGAAAAAATCAATAGCCAAGGGCAAAAACAACGCGGCTTTTGGTTCCCTGATGCCGTATTAGCTAAAAACATCAAACGTGATAAATATGGAGCCTATCAAGACATCGACATAAAAGGCATTATACAACGCTTTCGTTGGATAGAAGCAGGGCAGTTTATAATGGGCTCACCAGAAAATGAAGCAGGGCGTTATTATGATGAAGACTTGCACCCAGTCACCTTAACACAAGGTTTTTGGTTAGCCGATACTGCTGTATCACAAGCCTTATGGAAAGCGGTGACAGGCAAAAATCCCGCTAGTTTTAAAGGTGAAGGTGATAATAGACCTGTGGAGAATGTTAGTTGGGAGGATGCAACAGCCTTTATCAAACAATTACAAAAAGAACCGTCTTTAGCCCTATTAAGACTCCCCTATGAAGCGGAATGGGAATATGCCTGTAGAGCAGGCACACAAACACCCTTTTCTTTTGGGGAGAATATAACGCCTAAACAGGTTAATTATAATGGTAGTTATCCTTATGCAGATGGAGAAAAAGGCTTGTACCGTCGTAAAACAGTAGAACTTAAATCTTTACCACCTAACTCATGGGGCTTGTATGAAATGCACGGAAATGTATGGGAATGGTGTCAAGATTTTTGGCAAGAACATTTAGGTAAACAAGCAGCGACTAATCCGAAAGGGGTGAAAACAGGCTCTTACCGCGTTCTGCGTGGTGGCTCGTGGTTCGACGGCGGCAGGAACGTGCGTTCTGCCTACCGTATCCCCGATTCGCCTGATAATCGTTACGACAACCTTGGTTTCCGCCTTCTTCTAGGTCATGTAAGTCAAGTGCAAGAAAGAGCAAGCCAGCCAGTAGACCAGACAGTTGCGAAAGCGGAGCCGCAACGGTCAGGGCTATGGGCTGGATTGCGGAAATTGATAAGAAAGTAGAGAGTAGGTCGGCTTAGACACACAAAACTAACAAACTAAAATCAGGCACAATGTTTGAGTGTGTCGTAAACCGACAAGAATGTGCCACGAATCGTCGGATTACGATGCACACAAAGCAAAGTACAAAATCAAAATTTGTGGCATAAGTGCATCTAATCCGACCTACGGGGAGAGCAGATATAAGCTCGTTCCCAAATTTATTTGGGAACGGTACGCCCTCGAAGGCGTTTTAATTAGCATGGTGAAAGTCCATGTCAGGGAAAGCCATAGCCCTGTAGCTGAAAGTAACTGCGTTGCCGCGAGGCAG
>JALVRY010000208.1 GCA_027024625.1 Thiotrichaceae bacterium | reverse complement strand
ACAACGCACACATTAAAGCTTATCGCCTTTATTTTCATCGCTTTTATTTCCGTGTCTGCACCCTGTTTTGCAGGAAAAATTGCCACTAACCCATCCAATCCTGCCAAATTAACACCTGAAGAACAAAATTGGATAAAAGAACACCCCATAATTCGAGTTGGTATTGATCCATCATGGGCACCTATTGAATATTTTGACGACGACAATCAGCCAGAAGGCATATCTATTCAATATTTAGACTCTCTCAGCCATATATTAGGTCTCAAATTTGAGGTATCTAAAAGAGATTCATGGACAGAAGTTCTAAATAAGCTTTCACAAAAAAAGCTAGATTTATTACCCGCAGTTTCAAACTCTCATGCAAGACGATTCGAATTTAGCTTCACCAAACCCTATTTATCTACACCTAATGGTATTTTTTCTGCCACTAAAATGACGTATCTCAGCGGTATTGATGCATTGATAGGTAAAAAGGTACTAACCGTTAAAGGCTACGCAATCAATGCATGGCTAAAAGACAATTATCCAGATCTGAATTTATTAACCTCCCCAAACATTGAAGATGCTCTAAAAAAAGTATCCAGCGGAGAAGCTTTCGCTTTTATCGGTAACCTCATCACAACCAATTACTACATAGGGCAAACAGGCTTAACACAAGTTCGCGTTGTTGGAGAAGTTCCCTACAAAAATGAATTAGCGATGGCTGTACGCAAAGACTGGGAGATATTACCAAAGATTTTAAATAAAGGTATTGCAGCGATCCCTCAAAGTAGAAAGAAAACCATCTACAATAGTTGGATTTCTATTAAATACCAACACTACGTTAACTACGCCATATTATGGAAGCTATTAGGGATCTCCCTACTTATCCTACTAATCACTCTATACTGGAATCGACGATTAGCTCGTGAAATTAGTCATCGTTGCAAAATCGAAAAAAAGCTCTCTATCGCAAAGCATGATGCAGAAAAAGCATCTCAGTCTAAAAGTGAATTCCTTGCCAATATGAGCCATGAAATTCGCACTCCCTTAAACGCTATTATTGGCATGGGACATCTTATCCGTAATACCGAGCTAACACCTAAGCAAGAAGACTATATCAATAAAATGCACTCATCCTCTGAGGCATTACTCGATATTATTGATAATATTTTGGACTTTTCTCGCGGTGAAGCCAATAAATTAGAACTATCTTCTATCTGCTTTAATCTCAAAGAAACCCTACAAAAAGTTATTTACACCATAGAAAGCCAAGCAGAAGAAAAAGAATTAAAACTCACATTAAACTTTGACAACAGAATCCCCAACATGCTGGTCGGTGACCCACAAAAAATCTCTCAGATTTTGCGCAACTTCGGCTCTAATGCCATCAAATTTACCAATAAAGGAGAAATAACACTCACCGTCAAACAAATCAGCAAGAAAAACCAAACGGTTTATTTATCTTTTTCCGTCACAGATACAGGTATCGGTATTTCAGTAAAGGACAACAAACAATTATTTAAACCTTTCTCACAAGCAGACAACTCTATTACTCGAAATTTTGGTGGGACTGGGCTAGGTCTAGCGATTAGCCAACAATTATCTGACTTAATGGGTGGAAAAATTCATGTAAAAAGCAAGCCAAATAAAGGCAGCACTTTTATTTTTTCTGTCAAATTACAAGCATGTAATAAACAAGAATGCCAACCAATCAAAATTCCCGCATCAAAATGTGGTAAGCATAAAAATCATCGTTTAAACAAAATAAAAGTACTGGTCGTAGAAGATGATCAGCTAAATCTGTTACTAATTAACGAATACCTCATTAGCTTTGGAGTAACTGAAGTCACGCTTGCAAAGAATGGAGAAGCCGCATTAAAACAACTCCATCAATCTAAATTTGATATTGTTTTGATGGATTTACAAATGCCAATAATGGATGGTTACGAAACCACACGCCAAATTCGAGAAAATAATAACTGGAAAGCCTTACCCATTATCGCCGTCACTGCACACGCTTTAGATAGCGAGTACCTAAAATGTAGAGACACAGGAATGAACGACTATATAACAAAACCCATTGACCCAGATGCACTCCTAGACATCCTTTCCAAATGGACTAATACTCGCTAGTGGATACTTAATCAACTTTTAGAAAATCACTTATATTACTCTCAGCCCTTTGCAACTCTTGGATTAAATCATCCATAAAGAAACGGCTATAGATTAAATCTTGCTGAGTCGAAATCATCTCATAATATGATAACAAGGCATCCGAAGCATATAAATTTGCTGTCGCCTTGAGCCGATGAGCCTTTTTAGCCGCTTCACCGTATCTCTTCTTCTGTAAATCATCCAATAAATCCTGATGCCCCCGCACCAACTCCCCCTGAGCAACCATCAAAAACTTACGAGCCGCATTCCCCCCAACTTGCTCAACTAATCAATTTAAACCACTCATATCACACTTCACATTGATAAAATTCAAATGAGGTTACAACAATGTCTGTCATAGAGAAATAGACGTTACAATCTTTTTGATCCATTAGCTCTTTCATGCAAAGACTTCTATTAATAGATTCCCCCTCATTCTGGATATACTAACAAAACATGTGTATTATCCAAGCATTCAGTTTATAGCAAGCAACGCCCCCATTACACACCTAATAAACAAATACGGTTCAAACATTTGCCTAATATCATCTCCGCAATAAAACCCTTCTACAAAGCCGCCTTATGGAAGGCTTTACTCGCGGCTATCCTATTTTTGCTGTTATACCAATTTCAAAGTCAAAACATCGTCCGTGAAAATGTCGATGACATTGCTTTTGATATTATTGATAAATTATGGCTTAGCGAAAAACCACAAAACACAGGGGCGGATTTGGTCACAGTATTGGCATTCGATAATGCCTATATGAAAAGCCACAACCTCTTTGATGACGATATAAACCTCGCCAACTACGGCTACACCTTCCCCAGAGAACACATCGCCAAAGCCATCCAACGGATTGATCAGCGACTTGAAAAGCTTGCAGAAATAACCAACAAAGCACCTTGCCCAAAAGCCTTATTTATTGACTTTGATTTAAGCTACGCCACGAATGAAAACGGGGAACTCTCCGAAGGCGACAAAGCACTGCTTAACACACTTGCCAAGCCTGATCGCTGCTACCCCATCCTATTGTCAATGAGCCAACGCCATAACATCGTCAAAGACAGTTCAAACCCCGTGATTCTGTCACTCATCAATAAAAAAATCTTTTTTGTGTCGCCCTTCTTTCACTATGGCTCGGATGATGTCACAAGACGCTACGAACCCATTAAACCAATCGACGGTATAAACTACCCCGCAGCTCCGCTTGCTCTTTGGCAAATTATCAAACACGGCAAAATAGACACCGCCCAATTACAAGCGATAAATGACCCCGTAAACCGACAACGCAACAGCCAACATAACAGCGACGTAAAGCCCGATGTCAACAGCACCATGATCTGGATAAAACACTATCAAAAACCAAAGGACGGTATCCAACGAAGCCACTGGCAGCAACTACAAAAGCGTTCACTGGGACTAGAAAAACCAATACCGCATGACCGTATCGACAAGCAAGTGTTGCTACTCGGTGGCACAGACCAAGAAGACCCCAATTATCGAGCAGGTTCAGGGGACTACCACAAAGTATTAAACTTTATTAGCGATGAAAGCATGGCAGGTGTCGATATTCACGCTAATACCCTAATGACCTTTCTATACCTAAGCCAAGGCAAGCAAAACCTCCCGCTAATGAATCAAATCTCATGGTTTACAGGGACGTTGCTAGTGTTTGTTAGCTTCTTTATCGTCAGCTTGCTCACCCAATTACTACTTAGCCGATTCAATATCAATAGCGAACAGCTTGGGCTAACGCTCTCCGTTCTTGCCAATCTTGGGGTTTTATTTATCCTCTCTATTTGGCTAATGCACAGCGAAAAACACCTTTGGTTTAATTGGTTCACCGTCTTTATTTTATTTGAAAGCATTGAAGGCATACTCTTTATCAAAGGCTATGCCCCCTTATTTATTAAACTGCCAGTCCTTAGAGTCGTCCGCTATATTCAAGGCAAAATAATAAACGGCTTAAAGATTATATCCTCCCGTATGATTAATAGGAAAACACACCATGACTAGATACACCGTTCTCAAAACCCTATTTATTACCGCCAGCCTGTTACTCAGTAACAACCTAATTGCCAAACCGCATACAGCAAAGATTATTGGCAATGTCAGCCTAAAAATTGATGATGTGACTGTGAAGCACGCCAACGAAACCATCCAATTACAGGAAGGCTCCAGAATATGTATGACCGCAGGCAGGGGTGAAGTCTCGATTGACAACGGAGCCAAGCAATTAACCAATCCCCCAGACTGTGCCGTTATCGAAGCCCCGCAAAAACAAGGCATAATCAAGCGTTTTATTAAAATTGCAAAATATTTAAATCCTCTAAAACCCAATGGAGAACAATCTAAACAAGCGGCTCGTGGCACTGGTAATCAACCCCCAATAACCGTCACAATAAGCGATCCCTACACCGCACCTATTGTATTTAACAATCAACCCTATCTAATTATCAATGTGGAACAACTACTAAACCCCAATAGCCAATATCCACTGACACTTAGAGTATATGACCTCAAAGAAAAACCGATTTATACGACCAGCAACAAACAAGCCAATAACACCCTGTTTATATTACCCGCCGAATTTTTGCAGAATAAAAACGGCTACCGCCTAAAGATAAGCGACGGATCAAGCACGGTATTAATCAACTCCATTCTGCAAATTGGTGTGCGGTGAATAAATGACTTTAAGGATTTAACACAGAGGGCACGGAGGCTAGCACAGAGAACACGGAGTTATGATTAATATCAGCCACCACCCAACAACCCCAGCTCGTACCCAAATTTATTTGGGTATGCATGAAGAGGAATTTATTCCGCGAACAATAGCGTAGAGACAACGCACTGCGTTGTCTATCAACAAGCAAAAAGATTGAACACAGAGGACACAAAGACAGGCACAGAGAACACGGAGTTTTGATTAGCATTAGCCGCACGGGGAATAAATTCCCCATCATGTATTCCCAAATAAATTTGGGAACAAGCTAATATCAGCCACCATCCAACAACCCCAGCTCGTACCCAAATTTATTTGGGTATGCGTAAAGAGGAATTTATTCCGCGAACAATAGCGTAGAAACAACGCACTGCGTTGTCTATCAACAAGCAAAAAGATTGAACACAGAGGACACAAAGGCAGGCACAGAGGACACGGAGTGATGATTAACATTACCGCACGGGGAATAAATTCCCCATCATGTATTCCCAAATAAATTTGGGAACAAGCTAATATCAGCCACCATCCAACAACCCCAGCTCGTACCCAAATTT
>JALVRY010000207.1 GCA_027024625.1 Thiotrichaceae bacterium | reverse complement strand
TTGCGGGTGAATGCATCACGTTGGCTGTCGATAATGCGTTTGCGGTGTAGCTTATCCACTGATTTCAACTGCTAAATTGATGGCAGCGAGTAGGCTGTTAGGGCTTGCTTTGCCTGTGCCTGCTAGATCTAAGGCTGTTCCATGATCTACCGATGTGCGGATGATGGGCAAACCAAGAGTAATATTGATGGCATTACCAAATCCAACGTATTTAAGTACGGGTAAGCCTTGGTCGTGATACATAGCGAGTACCGCGTCGGCAGTGTCGAGATATTTATGAGTAAATAATGTATCAGCAGGTAATGGTCCTGTTATGTGCATGCCCTGTTGTCGCATTTTCTCTAGCGTTGGTTCGATGGTGTCAATTTCTTCATGCCCCATGTGCCCACTTTCACCAGCATGTGGGTTGAGGCCGCAGACTAGAATATGTGGTTTTGGGATGGAGAATTTTTCTTGTAGGTCTTTATAGAGGATACTAAGAATATCTTCCAATAAGTCTGCGGTAATTGCGGCACTGACTTCAGATAAGGGAAGATGTGTGGTTGCTAGGGCGACGCGTAGCTTGTCGGCAGCAAGCATCATCACGGGTAGTTTTGTATGAGTTAATTCCGCTAAAAATTCAGTGTGACCACTGAATTTGACACCTGCGTCATTGATTACGCCTTTGTGGATAGGCGGTGTGACCATTGCGGAAAATTCTCCGCTGAGGCAGCCTTTGGCGGCAATTTCTAATGTTTCTAAAACATAATGGGCGTTACGGGAGTCTAATTTTCCTGCTGTAACGGGAGCAGGGCAGCTGATGGGTAATACGGTGATTGCATTATTAGATGTATGTTTGGTATTTTTTTTGTTGTAGTCATGTAGCGTGACATTAATTCCTAATTGTTTTGCTCTATTTTTGAGTAGATTGGGATCAGCTACAACAATAAGTTCATGAGACCATGTATTTTGGGTTAAGGCTTGAAGAATAATATCAGGGCCAATACCCGCAGGGTCGCCAGAGGTAATAATGATTTTAGAGGACATAATATAAATGGTATTAAAAGCAAAAAGGACTCAGTTAGGAGGCGGCCTCCTAGTTGAATCCTTTTTAGTTCATAACACTCTGATTAAATTAAGAATTTTGCTTGTGGATTAATCAGAGTTGTAAGTGTTACTACTTTAGGCGAATGTTGTTACCCAGAGGCATACGATATTCGATATAGGCTTGACCTTTTAGGCGTTGTAGCCAAGCTTCATATTCCTCTTCGAGTTTGCGTTGCCCTAAAAATTCTTGTGCTTTTAGTTTTAATTTTTCAGGTGTGCTATCAGTTTGTCTTTTTTCTAAGACTTCTAAAATATGCCAGCCAAACTGAGTTTTAAATGGAGCACTGATCGTTTTTACTTGCTGCTGTTTCATTACACGTGCAAACTGTGGTACAAGTGCATTTTCAGATGTCCAGCCTAAGTCACCGCCATTGGTTTTGCTTCCTGGGTCTTCTGAGTACTGCCTTGCAAGATCTTCAAACTTTGCTCCAGCTTCAATTTTTTGTCTAATCTTTGTAATTTCTTGCTTGGCTTGTGCATCACTACGATTTTTGTCAACTTTAATAAGAATATGGCGAACATGGGCTTTAGTAATAAGTCCTTTTCCTTGTTGTTTGCCTCCTCGCTTACCGAGAAGTTTGAGAATATGAAAGCCACTAGGGTCTCGAACAACATCAGATATTGCACCTACATCAAGTAAGCTGAGTACACGATTGAAGGATACTGGTAATTTTTCAGCGGCTTGCCAGCCAAGGTGTCCCCCGTTTTTAGCGGCGTTATTATCTGAGGATGCTTTAGCGACAGCGTCAAAATTACCGCTTGATATTATTTTTTTACGCAAGCGTTCTGCACGTTTTTTTGCGGCATTAACTTGTGCAATGGATGTTCCATTGGGAGCAGAGACTAGAATGTGTTGTAGGTTATATTGCACGCCTTTATTAATAGTGCTGCTTTGGCTGACAATGAGGTCTTTTATTTCTTGTTTGGAAACACTGATACGCTTGTCAACTTGTCGTTGGCGTAATGCGTCCATTATCAAGCGATTTCGTACCTGCTCACGATAACTTTTATAATCCATCCCTTCACGTTGCAATGCTTGTCTAAATTGACCGAGTGACATTCTGTTTCTGGCCGCAATTTTTTCTAGTGTTTTATTCAAGCGAACTGAGTCTATCTCTATGCCGCGTTCTTTTGCCTGCTGTAGTTGTAGTTTTTCTAGAATCAAATTATCTAACGCTTCTACTTTGAGTTGGGCAGGCGATAATCTAGCGGCTTTCTTTGATGTTGCTCTAAGGAGACGAGATCGTGTGGCAATTTCACTTGCCATAATAACGTCGTTGTTTACGACAGCCGCAATTTTATCAATGGGAGTATTTGCCAGAGAGACTGTGCTCCAAAGTAGACAGGCTAGAAATGCAGCTGATACTTTGTTTAGTAATAGCATGGCGTGATGTGTGTTCTTTTTATCCATAAGTTTTTCCAAAATTCAGTATAAGTCTGAAATATTTTACTCAGTGTAACCTTACCTAGTTGGTGAAAAAGTACCAAGTCCTTTAAAGCTAAATTCCATTAATATAGCATTGTCGTAGGTATCATTGCCTGATGTGAGAAATTTTCTTGCAACAAGCTTGGATTTTATACAGCAGTTTGCGTATTCAATACCAAGTTCATTTTCTAATATGCGTGAGTTTTGTAAATCATGATTCCAGCCACCGAATAAACGCCAATTATTTTTAACAGGGGTGGAAAAGCTAAGGTCGAGTTGCTCTAAAGATCCATCCCGATACCGGTACTCTGAACTAATAGAACGATTTTTCTTGTCATTGTAGCTTAGCCCTAGTTGTCCAGAAATGATATTTTGGGCATCCGTTTCCCATAATGATGTTGATGATATCTTAATATTTTCACTAACTTTTCCTGAAAATTCTACAGCGATTTCGGAGCGTTTTTCTGTCTTTGCGGCTCGATTGGGTAAGGTGACTTTTCGATCATCAAAATAAAATATTTGTCCTACGCTAGCTGTGAATAGTTGATCACCTGTATCTTGGTCAAGAATGCGAGAGGTTAATGCGGCAGTAAGACGGTTCGCATCTCCAACACGATCCTTTCCTGAAAAGCGATTGTTTGTAAATGACTGATTATATCTGAAACTATTTTCAGACGTATCAAAAAGAGGAATATCGCTTTGATCAACAAAGGGTGTAAAGGTGTAATACAATCTGGGTTCTAAAGTTTGAATTTTTTTTCCATCAGCAAAGCTGCGCTCAAAGAATAAACCACCATCAATGCTTGCCGATGGCACTAAGCGTGTCTGCGTTTTGTCAATAGAAGGATCATTCGTAGTGTCGAGGCTATATTGTGTATAACGTAATTTCAAAGAAGGTTGAACAAAATACGCAAGGCTTGAAAAACGTTTTCCTAAATTGGCATCCACATCAAAGCGTACTCCCGTTGGAGCAGAGTCCTTTCTTCTTTTATCAAAATGTACAAGCTCTGATGTAACAGAAAAGTCTACGCCTGATGAGCCGCTGTTAGGAGGGTCGTAGTCAAATACAATTTGTGGTGAACGCCGGTAGGGATTTGAGCCACCATCAAGGAGTTGATAATCCTGTAAGCTTCCTTCTAAACTCCAATTTTCTCTATATGTTTTTATTTGAATATTGCGTTCTAGTGCCGCACGGCTAGATGATACTAGGCTATCACTAAAGTCATCAAAGTAATCAGAATCTGAAATCCCTTCTGCATTGATACTAAAGGTTGTTTTTTCCCCTAATTTAGTAAAATGTCTTATATCGTAGTAATAACGATTTTCTCCATTACGCTTACTATCGTTGAATAATGCGTCATAGTGCAAAATTCCATTATCGTTATCTGTTAGGTAGCGAAATTCATTATCAAGCTTGACTCCACGTTTGGATAGGAATGTAGGCGTTAACGTATAGTCATAGTTAGGTGCGAGGTTAAAATAATAAGGTACAGATAGACCAAAACCTAATCGACCACTACTACTGTAAGATGGAAATAAGAAGCCTGACTTTCTCTCATCCGTTAGAGGGAAATTAAAATAAGGAAAATAGAAAACGGGGATATCTTTTTTGCTAACTCGCAAAGTAACATTATGCGCAGTACCAACTTCTGTTTTATGGTTGAGCTTAATTTTTGAAGCGGTAAGATACCAACTGGGTCTTTCTACTGGGCAGGCGGAATAGGTGGCACTGTTAAGATAAGATACATCTTTGCCATATTGGTTAACAGCTTTGCTTTTACCTTGGGCATTTAACGTCCCGTTTGCTTCTAGTATTTGATAGCTAGCGTCTGTTGCTGTGTTATTCTTTGTTTTTAGGTTAAAAGTAGCCTCTCTACTTTTGACAGCCAATGCGCCGCTTTTTGCTCGGACATGCCCTTTGGCTTTGACAATTTCTGTTTCTCTGTCGTATGAGATATTATCAGCGAAAAACTGATCCCCCTCTTTTACTACAATGACATTTCCAGAAAGTGTTGATACCCCAACATCACTAAATAGTGCTTTATCCGCTTCAAAATAAGTATCTCCATTTTTGTATTCCTTAGGGAGTGTGATAATTGTTGGGGGTACTTGTTCAATTTTGCAGCTCTGCCATTGAGTTGCAGATAACACCGTTGGGCTAGTCATCAGGCAGATAGAAAATGGAAGCCATAATCTAACCTTGATTGTTTTCACTGTCGTTTGCATAAGCAGAGTGTAATTATAAAATGTAAGTGGGAATATTATTATATTGTGTCGTATGCAGGAGCACTGATTTTCTGGATAGAGAGTATGGCAGATTATCTATTTTTTTCGAAGTAAATCTTAACTATTCTAAAAAGAAGGGTCGTTCGTGCGAGTTTTCTTTGCTACATTAGGCGCTTTATAACTACAAAGATAAAGAAGTTATAGCAGTTGTTTATGAACGGTATTACCTAAGAGGCTGTCTGAGAATATGTAAGCTACTGCAAATCCCATGAGCATTATAATCTAAGCGTATTAATTTCGTTAAATAGCTACGGCTATTCGCCTCTTTTAATAAGCTCGGCTTATAATGCTTCTGTGATTTTCGCTACGCTTTCTATTCTTAGACAGCCTCATAGGAGGCTTATCACTACTAATGGTTCATACATTTGATGTTTTAAACGTATTGCTGAAAATAAACAATAGCTTCTTACACAATAAATAAAAATGAATTACGAAGGAATCGAACAACTCCCCCTGCAAGACTATACAGAGAAAGCCTATCTTGATTATTCCATGTACGTCATCATGGATCGGGCATTGCCCAATATTGGCGATGGGCTCAAGCCAGTACAGCGACGAATTGTGTATGCAATGTCGGAGCTGGGTTTATCTGCGGCATCAAAACACAAAAAGTCA
>JALVRY010000206.1 GCA_027024625.1 Thiotrichaceae bacterium | reverse complement strand
GTTAAGAACTCCCCGAACATTATTTATTACTAAACTATATGCTATTTATATCAAAGACCTCATGAATCAAAACTGAACGCATGAAACTAATTGTCATTAATTAACGAAAAAGTATAAAAAAAGCCAATATTGTCAGTTTGTGACAAATATTGGCTTAATAAAATAGATATGTTACGGCTAAGTCATTGAAACAACCAAGCCATGCTGATTTTGACTACAAATAGTCTTTAATCAAAACTTCTGCAATTTGAATACTATTTAAAGCAGCACCTTTTCGTACGTTATCCGAGACTACCCATAGGTTTAAGCCACTTTCATGCGATATATCTTCGCGAATACGTCCAACAAAGGTTGCATCTTTATTGGCAGCATCTGACACAGCCGTTGGGTAGCCGCCATCTTTGTGTTCATCGATTACTTCTATACCTGGTGCGTTCTTTAATAGCTCAGTTGCCTGCTCTGCACTTAGCTTATCTTGCATTTCAATATGCACCGCTTCTGAATGTCCAAAGAATACAGGTACACGTACCGCCGTTGGATTCACCATAATATTCGGATCTTCCATGATTTTGTGTGTTTCCCAAACCATTTTCATTTCTTCTTTGGTGTAGCCATTTTCTAGGAAAACATCGATTTGAGGAATTACATTAAAGGCGATCTGCTTTGGATACACTTCAACCTTAGCTTCTTTACCATTTAATAATGACGCTGTTTGACCTGCAAGTTCATCAATCGCAGGTTTACCCGAACCTGACACCGCCTGATAAGTACACACATTAATACGCGTAATTGTAGCCGCATCGTGTAATGGCTTAAGCGCCACAAGCATTTGAATGGTTGAACAGTTTGGATTGGCAATAATGCCACGGTTGGTATATTGCGCGACTGCGTGAGGATTAACCTCGGGCACAACCAAGGGAATATCATCGTCGTAGCGAAACTGTGAAGTATTATCTATAACCACACAGCCTTGTGAAGCGGCTATCGGAGCATATTCTTCAGAGATTGAAGCACCTGGTGAGAATAAGCCAATTTGTACTTTTGAAAAATCAAACTTGGCTAAGTCTTCAACCACTAACTTCTTACGTCCAAACTGTACTTCTTTACCTACTGAGCGCTCACTGGCAAGCGCGTATACTTTTCCTACAGGGAATTTACGTTCTGCTAGGATTTCTAGCATTACTTCACCAACTGCGCCTGTTGCGCCAACTACGGCGACATCATAAGTCTTATCTGACATTTTTTTCTACCTTTCTTAATTCTGTAATGCAGCTACAACTGCATCACCAATTTCACTCGTACCTACTAAAGTCGTACCCGCAACACCCTCCACATAAATATCTGCAGTACGGAAACCTTGTTGAATTACCGTTTTAACCGCCGCATCAACTTTATCTGCAAGTGCCGCATTACCCAGTGAATATTTCAACATCATACTAACTGATGTGATTGTTGCTAATGGATTTGCAAGATTTTTGCCTTCAATATCTGGTGCTGAACCATGAATCGGCTCATACATACCTTTACCATTCTTATCCAGTGAAGCTGAAGGCAACATGCCGATAGAACCTGTTAGCATCGCCGCTGCATCCGATAAGATATCACCAAACATATTACCCGTTACCATAACATCAAACTGTTTTGGCTCTTTTACCAACTGCATTGCCGCGTTGTCCACATACATAT
>JALVRY010000205.1 GCA_027024625.1 Thiotrichaceae bacterium | reverse complement strand
ATTTTTATGTTCGCCAAATAAGCTATCTTCTAGCTCCAAGTTGCGGCGGCTTGCTGCATCGAGAATAATGCCATCATCACTGGTTTCAACTTGCAGGCTCGTAATATGTGGTAAGGCAGTGCGTTGAGTTTCGTTAACATATTGCAATAAAACACCTGCTGCAATAATCGCTGCATCCATGCCATCGCAACCAAAACCTGATAAGTTTTGTGTTTGCAGTTGCTTGTAAAGTAAGTGTTCTGCTGTCTCTTGATCAAAATGCCATTCTGGACGATGAGTTAGAGCATAGCCATCTGCAAGTGGAAGTGACTGATTTTCTTTATAGAGAATTTCTGTGGGGCTGAGCCGCCCTATTTCGTTACGTAATTCTGCTTCGGATTGTACTTCTTGTACGGTGAAACGCCCACTACTTAAATCAATGCTCGCTATGCCAAAAATAGCTTTTCTTTTTTGATTTAATTCACAAATCGCGACAAGTAAATTATCTTTGCGTTCTTCTAAAAGAAATTCATCCGTTACTGTACCGGGCGTCAGTATTCGTGCAACAGCTCGTTTGACAGGACCTTTGGATTTAGCAGGGTCACCAACTTGCTCACATATCGCAACGGATTCTCCCATTTTTAATAAGCGAGATAGATATTGCTCTGCCGCATGATACGGGACGCCCGCCATAGGTATTGGCTCTCCCCCACTTTTCCCACGAGCGGTTAGTGTAATATCTAAAAGCTGAGCCGCTTTTTTTGCATCATCAAAAAAAAGCTCATAAAAATCCCCCATGCGATAAAACAACAACGTCGTTGGATGATCAGCCTTTATTTTTAGGTATTGCTGCATCATCGGGGTGTGTTGTTTATTTTTCATGCTGGGGCTTATGGGGTTGTTATTTTAGCCACAGATTTTATCACAGACACACAAATAGCACAGAGAGAAATTAGTGCAGATTGTGCTAAGGAATTTAAGTCACTGCCTCTTCTTCAGTTTCCTCTTCTGGCTCATGTATTGGCTCAAGAGCAAGGTTAGCAATAAAACTATCTTCTGCTCCTTCTTTTGATTCACTTGGGCTTGAACCATGCATTGAGCCATCTTTATCCAATTTGATACGCAGTTGCAGATTATTGGGCGAATCTGAGTTTTTTAGTGCTTCTGTTATCGAAATTATCCCTTCTTTATACAATCTAAATAAATGGCTATCAAAAGTTTGCATACCTAATTCTTCTGATTTCTCCATTGCTTCTTTTATGCCATGAATATCACCTTTTTGAATCAAATCAGAGATAGTTTGTGTGCCTAATAATATTTCAATTGCGGCTGTCCGTTTGCCATCTATTGTTGGAATAAGTCGCTGCGATATAAATCCTTTTAGGTTGATTGATAAATCCATCAAAAGCTGATGACGACGTTCTTCTGGGAAGAAGTTAATAATTCGGTCAAGAGCCTGATTCGCATTATTGGCATGAAGGGTCGATAGGCAAAGATGTCCCGTTTCAGCAAAAGCAAGGGCATGTTCCATTGTTTCAGGTGTGCGGATTTCTCCAATCAAGATAACATCTGGAGCTTGTCGAAGTGTATTTTCTAGGGCATCTTGATAGCTATCCGTATCGACTCCCACTTCACGCTGACTGACGATACACTTTTTATGTGGATGTATATACTCAATCGGGTCTTCAATAGTGATTATATGACCCGATGAGTTACGATTGCGGTAATCGATCAATGCTGCTAGTGATGTAGACTTTCCTGAGCCTGTACCGCCAACAAAAAGCACTAATCCACGTTTTTCCATAATGACTTTCTTGAGCTGTGGCGGTAGCCCTAAATCATCTGCATTGGGAATATCAACCTTAATATTCCGTATCACCATTGCAATAGCATTACGTTGTTGGAATATATTGATGCGAAATCGCCCGATTCCTTCTTCAGAAATCGCTAAATTCATTTCCGGTTTTTGTTCAAACTGTTGCTGCTGCTCATCATCCATCAGCTCATAAGCTATAGTTTTTAGCTCTTCTGCTGTCATTTTCTTTTTATCAACAGCTCGCAGTGCTCCCTGAAATTTAGCAGCGGGTGGTGCATCAAGGGTTAAATAAAGATCAGAACCGTCTTTTTGAACAAGAATTTTTAGATAGTCTTTGAATGTCATAATGATTTGTTATGTATTATTGTTATAATTCAGGTTAAATTTAACACATTGGTTCGTCTACCCCATCTTTCTATGACGGCTGGTTATAAAGTAGGAGTGCATACACATTTAACAATTTACTGGTCTATTTTCCGCTATTCAAGCCATTCTCTCAGTCGCGTAGCACGGGAGACTGTGCAAGTATTCATGAAACGCGAAAAAAATCCTTCGCAAATTTTGTTAAATGTGTATGCACTCCTACTTAATCCCCGAAGTTAACTGCTCGTGTTAAAATTTAAACTTTTTGTCTCGAAACCATAACAATCATATATATTAATCTATGCTAATATAGGGAATAGGAATTTATATTTAGGATAAAAAATGAATAAAAAAATCATTTTAGAGAAATTTTGCAATGGTGAATTTGAGCAAATATTCTGTGACAAATGTATGGAAACTTTTCTTACAAATGTTTATGCATACGATGACGAACATGTGCTACTAGAAAAACGTGGTCTAGGCTTAGAGTATTTCTGCCATGCCCTACATGAATTTCATTTATCTCATATTCCGCAGATTGATCGTATCGGTATTCTAGATGAAGACTGTAATGTAGTTGAAGTTCCAGCTGGAGAAGAGCTGTTCAAGAAGGAAGAAACGGATTATCGTTATATCTACATCATGGAAAAACTTGTTCACTTAGAAAAAGATGATGAAGAATTTTTTAATGGCAATACGCAAAACCTTGAACTTAAAACAATAGAACATAAAACTAAAGCCTTTGAAGAAATACAAAGGCGTTATAGCCCAACCTTGGCAGAAGATATTTCAGACTTATGCCGCTATTATCGTGATCATGAAGACTATATCGCATGGGACTTACATGCTGATAATTTAATGATGAGGGATAAAACAGGTGAAATCATTATTCTCGATCCTTATGCCGTAAAAGTTTAACCCAACATTTATGTCAAAGCTTATTCTTTTTAATAAACCATATAATGTATTAAGCCAATTTAGTGATAATAAAAACACAAGTGGTAACAGCAGAGAAACACTGAAGGACTACATACCAATTCCAGCCGTCTACCCCGCTGGAAGGTTAGATAGAGATAGTGAAGGTTTATTGCTCCTAACTGATGATGGTCAGCTACAAAATAAAATTGCCAATCCAAAAAATAAAATGAGTAAAACTTATTGGGTACAGGTTGAAGGCAAACCCAGTGATACTGATTTGCAAAAATTGAGGGAAGGTATTGAGTTGAAGGATGGTATGACTCTACCAGCCAAAGCTAAACAAATAGAAGAGCCTGATCAGTTATGGCCACGTAATCCCCCAGTACGCTATCGCAAAACAATTCCCGACACATGGGTAGAAATTACTATAAAAGAAGGTCGTAATCGACAAGTTAGACGGATGACAGCAGCCATCGGGTATCCAACACTACGGCTAATCCGTTATAGGATTGGGTCTTGGACAATTGATGGTATTAAACCAAAGCAGTATTTAGAACTGGTGTTGTAAGATTAACCCAGAGAACTCGGCAGCTTTAACTAAAAAAACCGATTCACCAAGGTGAACCGGAAGCTAGGAGGAAACCATATAAATACATAGTAATATATCTATATAGTTAACGTAAGGTACAGGAAAATCCTAGAATCCTCAAGGTGATTTTTGTTACAAAAGATTAAGTTTATTTTCTATATACTTAATAAATAAGTAAAAAATATCACTAATCATATTCTGTATCTTTCCATACTCGCAAAACAGTAAAGACATCAAGTGGTGTATGTGTTTCACGTCCCGCCACTTCTTCAGCTTTTGCAATGACTTCAGGTAGATGCGTCCGGAGAAATGGATTTGTTTTAAATTCCATTTCTAGGGTTGATGGGATAGTTGAACGTCCTCCATCAATTAACTCCCAACATTGCTCCTGTCGTTCAATTAAATCTTGATTGTTAGGTTCTACCCATTTTGCAAATCCGATATTATCGAGTGTATATTCATGAGCACAATAGATACGTGTCTCAACCGGCAACTTTGCCAACTTATTAAGTGATGCATGTAAGTCTTCTATTGTTCCATCAAAAACACGACCACAGCCATTCGCAAAAAGCGTATCGCCACAAAATATGCTTTTCTCTTTTTCTTCATCACAGTAGTAAGCAATATGTCCAGCAGTATGGCCTGGTATATCTAGTACCTTAAAGGACAAATTTAACTCTTCAAGCTCTACAAACTTTGACTCATCCAAAGCTTGTGTAATATGAGGGATAAACTCTTGAGCTGGCCCATATACCGTAACGTTTGGGTATTTTTCAACCAATTTAGCAATACCACCCACATGATCACTGTGATGATGTGTGATCAGTAATGCAATTAGCTCCATTCCTCTACTTTCTAACTCACAAATAACAGGCTCTGCGTCACCCGGATCTACAATAGCCGCATACTTTCGCTCTTCATTGGTTAACAGCCAAATATAATTATCAGTAAATGCAGGTATAGGTATTACCTGTAACATAGGGGAAACCTCTATTAATTTATTTTGAATATTTTCCAGATTGCTTTGGGAGATTCTCACTAAACCAAAAAATACTCATCGTTTGATTAGTCACATCCCAAATTGTTAGAAAAACGTAACAATGTTTGTAATATTTAAACTATAGTATTTATCCCATCAAACATGCTAGCTTTTTTGAAGTTTTAAGATAATTAGATAAAGGATATATAATGAAAGGACAGTTATACGTTGTCTCAGCTCCATCAGGCGCAGGAAAAACAAGCCTAGTTACCGCTCTTAGGGAAAATCTCTCTGGTGTCATACTATCCGTTTCACATACCACACGCCCGGCTCGTGTTGGTGAAGAACATGGTAAACACTATTATTTCATTGAAGAAAAACAGTTTAAACAACAAATAAAGGATGGTGATTTTTTAGAGTATGCCAAGGTTTTCGACAACTATTATGGTACATCTGAATCCACCGTAAATGCACTAATCGAAAAAGGTGATGATGTTATTTTAGAAATTGACTGGCAAGGAGCTGAGCAAATTCGGCAACGAGTCAAGGATGTAATCAGCATCTTTATTTTACCTCCCTCCTGTGGCGAGCTTGAAAATCGTCTCAAAAAGCGATGTCAAGACTCTGATGAAGTGATTCAGCGGCGCATGAAAGATGCAATGAGCGATATGTCACACTGCAAGTCATTTGATTACATTGTTATTAATAATAATTTTGATGATGCCTTACAAGATTTAATCAGTATTTTTCACGGACAACGATTATCTACTAAGCGCGTCATCAACGA
>JALVRY010000204.1 GCA_027024625.1 Thiotrichaceae bacterium | reverse complement strand
TCACAATCCGAAACTGATCGTCAGAATCCAAAATTTGGAACATCTGCGGTAATTTGGCTTCTTGCCAGTGACGGCGTAGTAATCGGTGGGCAATACTATGAAAAGTACCAACCCAAAGGCCGCCAATCGGATTAACCAATAACGTCTCGATTCGACCACGCATTTCATTGGCAGCTTTATTGGTGAAAGTTACCGCTAAAATACTGAAGGGAGAGATATTTTCAACTTGTAATAGCCAAGCAATACGATGTACTAAAACACGCGTTTTACCACTGCCTGCACCTGCTAAAACCAATGTTGGAATGGGAGGAGCCGTCACCGCTTCGCGTTGAGGCTTATTTAATTGATCAATAATGTGAGATACGTCCATGGGGAATGAGTGTAGCAAATTACCGCTACTCTGAACGTAAAAATCCTGCATGAAAGCAGGATTTTATAAAGCGTTTAGCTATTTACCATTTACTCGCGTCGGAGTGAAATTTAGCTACAACCTTTAGGACGAGGTAAACCAGCAATTTTATTAGCAGATTTAATTAGCCCACCTTTAGGGAAGAAGGTGAAGATATATTTATTTGAGCTACGATCTTTGCCAAACTTAGCCTTCATCATTTTCATAAACTTACGAGGCTCTGCAACCTGATTGTTTTCATAAAAAGCCTCACGAGAAAGATTGATAATATCCCAGTGTTCTTCTGTTAGCTCATCAATACCCTCAACTTCTGAGGCGATTTTTTCTGCGATAGCAGGCGTCCACTCACTTAAATCTTCCAACCAACCTGCTTCACTAAGTTGTACTGTTTTACCGTCTACTTCGATTTCCATTTTGTTCTCCAATAATAATGCATAGTTCTTCTATGATAGTGGTAGTCTATCAGTGACATCAATATATATCGAGTTAGCGTGGTTTGCATGGGGGATTATCAAGGTATCATTTGAATTCAGGAGTTAGTAATTATTTTACCTGTGATTTTATTGCCTTTGCATAACTAAATGTTGCGTTACACATATTACAACCACAAAGTGGCTTACTGGATAGAATTTTCATTAATATTGAACGTTTGCGAAAGAATACATAATTACTATTACAGCTTGGACAGATGAGTGGATTAAGTTCATTAGACGCTTCTGTGGGGCATGGGCTGTAGTTTATCTTTTTATTATTCAATCCAGTACGGCAACGGTCTAGCAGAGGGGTATAAAAACCGCGTGTAATTAATATATCCCTAAGGTGGTTTATTTCAGATTGATGTGGAATCATTTTTTCAAGATTATATGCAAAACTCAGTTTTTCTACTTTTTTACTCTCTTTTTTTATATCTTTTGTCGTAATATTGAGTAGCTCTTGCATAATTAAAAAACGAAAAATAACTGCAGTATCAATCACTTGCTCTTCATTTATTTTTTTATTATGAAAGGCAGACTCTAATTTTTTCCAAAAGGGTTCTTTCGTTAACTGATACAAAGCATCCATTTTTGATGATTGTTGCCAAGGGCTATTTGCAGCTTGATTATTTTTATTTATGGGGTTTTCTATGGCTAGTGATTCCATGATACATCCTCTAAATCTAAAAACTGACTCCATTGTGGTGGATAATACAAGCTATGATAGAATGCTGGCTTAACCTGAGAGGTAAGGTTAAGACTCAATAATTCATTTGGAAAACAATATCTTGTAATATCTTTTTATATTCGAAATACAGCTCTATGTGAAAATAATAAAAGCAAGGCACGAAATGATAAAAAGAGAGTTAACCAAAACCGTTTTATAGCTTATGTTTTTAGATTTATACGCATGTCATGATACTTATAGAATATATTTATGATAGCTAGAGTTAGCTCGAAGATAAGTGGTGATGTAAATAAGTACTAATGCGGTTTATCGAGAAAAACTATCCGTTAAAGTTTTAGTAATTTTTGTACTCCTTCTAACGCAAACATAACAGATTTTTGCCTTACTATATCTCTGTTTCCTGTTAGGAATTGTGTGCTGGATTGCACTAAGCCTTCTTTGCTTGCCCAAGCGAAGCAAACAGTGCCGACGGGCTTTTCCTTTGTGCCGCCGCTAGGCCCTGCAATGCCGCTGATAGATACAGCAATATCTGCGGCTGAATTTTGTAATGCTCCTACTGCCATTTCTTTTACAACGGCTTCACTGACAGCACCATGCTCTTCCAATGTTTTATTTTTAACACCTAGCATATCCCGCTTAGCTGCATTGCTATAGGTAACAAAACCTCGGTCAAAACTTGCTGAGCTACCTGCGACATCTGTCATTATTTTAGCAACCCAACCGCCTGTGCAGGATTCTGCTGTGGCTAACATCCAGCCTTTTTGTTGTAGGGTGGAGTTTACTTTTTTTGCTAATTGTTCCATGTTGTTGAATTCTCATGCCTAAAAGATGCTTTTTAAGGTAATTGCTCTTCCATAATATAGTTATTACTAAAGCTAGTATTATTAGGGTTTAGCAATACATTCCCGCGAATAATATTTTCATCATTTGCATTGCCTGCAAAAATGGTGTGTCCATCGAGATTTATATCGCTATTGCCGTAGTTTGTCACAATATAATTTGCATTAAAGCCTGTATTTGCGGGGGCTAGTAATACGTCAGATACGATGTAATTTACGTCATTTTCAGGCCCTGATGCAATGAGTTTGCCGTCGTGATTTACATCACCAGCCCACATTAGGGCTTTCGTTCCGCTGATCAGGCGTGAATTCTCTCCCCATACTGGCGTAGAAGCGTTAGAAAAATCAATCAAGCTTGCTGTGGAGGATAAGGCCACAGCTGAGCCACTCATTATGCCTAAATGATTACGGTGACGAATAGCAATATAGTAATCATCAGCGGTTAAATCAGGCATAACAAAAGTATTTGAGCCTGTTAATGGCTGCACAAGATCACCATCTTGTTGGATGAGTGCGGCAATGCTGCTTAGAATATTCGTTGGATCATTTTTGTCTCTTAGTTCAATTAGAATCCAATCGACAATCGCATCTGCACCTTCGACAGTCAGTAAATCGGGATTTAATGTAGAGTCGCTAATGATTGCATGCCCAAGCTGGGAATAAGGCTCGTTATTTGGAATTTGTTGATTAATACGCAAATCACTTTTCATGCTTTCTGTATTGCTATCATAAGCACCTTGCAGCAATGCTTTTATGCGAAATTTGATACCAGTGCCATTGGATAAATCGGCTACAGTCGAGACAGGTGTAGAGCGACTACCTGCATCATCAACAGCATAAACTTGGTAAAAATAGCTTTGGCTACTTAGACCTGAGTCCACATAGCCAGATATATCGCCACTAATATTCTTTTGTAAAATGCCATCACGATAGATTTCATAGCCAGCGGGTGCAGTTACATTGCTTGCCGCTTGCCACGATAAAATCACAATATTGTCTGTAACCTTCTTAATACTGGCATTACTGGGTGGAGCAGGAGCAGCGATACTTGCTTCTGATAAAAGGCAGTAAATGAATAAAATGGAAAAAAGGAAAGGTTTGGTGAGTTTTAGCTGACAGGTCATTTTATTATTTTTGATTGCTTGGACGATGTTGTGTCAATTAGTACCGATATTATCACGATGAAGTTATTCAGCTGCTAAACAAGGAATAAACGGTATGAATATTATAAATTTTTCTTTTTATTGTTTGCATACCGACTGGTATGAATGTTATAAAGTGTCTCCATACCGATTGGTATGTGGCGATAATGATAGGAAAGCATGAAAACAAACAATCGACCTTGGTGGCATTTTTGGGAATGTTCTTGTGGCTATGTGGATAGCTCCGAAAATGCGAGACAAAAAATCTTAGAAGCCGCCTTCAATGAAATCCATCGGGTGGGATTTCAAGCAGCAAGCATCCAAAATATTGTAAAAGAAGCAGGTCTAACCAAGGGTGCTTTGTATCATCATTTTCCAAATAAATTAGCTCTAGGTTATGCGGTAGTCGATGAAATTATCCAACCTCTAGTGGAATTCCACTGGATCACACCTCTTAAAGAAGGCGACAACCCAATTGATGCCCTTATCTCTAGCATCATGATGGGGGGAGAACAAATGACGATGGAAGATATTATGTCAGGCTGCCCCATGAATAACTTGGCACAAGAAATGTCATCCATCGACGAAGGTTTTAGAACACGTACAGAAGGCTTATACAACGCATGGCGTAGTGCGATTGAAGAAGCCCTAGAGCAAGGCAAGCAAAAACAACAAGTGAAATTGGATGTAAACACAGAACAGTTTGCCATTGTTTTTGTAGCAACACTGGAAGGCTGTTTAGGCATGGCGAAAAGCTCCCAGAGCATGGACTTATTGATGTCATGCGGTGAAGGTTTGATAAGCCTATTGGAAGGTTTAAGAGGTGATAAAAAATGAGTAATATGAATAAACGCTATGCCAATTGGCTAATGAGCCATCGTTGGTTAGTTTTAATCTTATCCATTGTCATAGCACTATTATTAGCCAGTGGCGCACGATTTCTAAAGTTTGATAATGACTATCGCATCTTCTTCGATGGTGATAATCCACAGCTATTAGCCTTTGAAAATTTACAATCAACCTATACCAAAAACGATAGCGTGATTGTGGCGATAGCCCCAAAAGACGGCAAAGTTTTCACCAAAGAAACCCTAGCCGCGATTGTTGATATTACTGAGCGAGCATGGCAAACACCGTATTCAATCCGCGTTGATTCACTCTCGAATTTCCAGCATACCTATGCAGATGGCGATGATCTGACCGTTGAGGATTTAATCGAAAATCCAGCCTCCTTAACACAAGCGGATATGGATAGAATCCAAAAGATTGCCCTTAACGAACCCTTGATTTTACATCGTTTATTATCTGATAAGAGTCACGTTACAGCGGTAAATATCACCGTTGAATTTCCTGAGCTAGACCCAACCTCTGAAACCCCAAAAACAGTTGCCTCTGTTCGTGAACTAAAAGCCTATATCAATAAAACATACCCTAACTTAGATGTTTATCTCAGTGGTATTGTTATGATGAATAATGCCTTCCCCGAAGCCTCTCAGTATGACATGACCCACCTAATACCCATGGCTCTTGGCATTATCCTATTATTAGTCTTGTTTTTGCTGCGTAGCATTGTGGGAACGCTAGTCACCTTGCTCACGATTATCTTATCGGTTGTTGCTTCAATGGGTTCAGCGGGCTGGGTTGGAATTCATTTATCACCACCTACAATGTCGGCTCCGACGATTATATTGACGCTAGCTGTAGCGGATTGTGTGCATATTTTGTCTAATTGGTTGCAAGGTATGCGTAAAGGTCTCGATAAAAAATCAGCGATGGTCGAAAGCCTACGCATTAACTTTGGCCCCGTTTTTCTTACCTCGATTACAACGGCAATTGGCTTCTTGAGCCTTAACTTTAGTGATGCTCCACCTTTCAGAGAT
>JALVRY010000203.1:3306-5432 GCA_027024625.1 Thiotrichaceae bacterium | reverse complement strand
TCCCAACCTTCAAGTACCATACCTGCTTCGAAAGTATCGCCGATAAAATATTCGTGACGAGCCGCTTTGTTTAAGGCGATGGTTTTACCACCGTGTCCTTTTTTCTTCTTTGATTTAGCCATATTGCAATTATGCCATTTAACGCTAGGAAGCTCTATCAATTCTCATTCATCATCCGCTGGAATTAATAGAGCTTCTGATTGGGTACTGATAAGATATGTCCAGTTAATAAAATATTGAGATTACAATGTATGGCGAATGTAAATCGCAGTGCGTTAGTTCCTTATAGTTCAGAACAGATGTTTACACTGGTTGATGATATATCAAGCTACTCCAAATTTTTACCTTGGTGCCGTTCCTCTATTGAGCATCGACGCGAAGAAAACGAAGTTGAAGCAAGTGTTGAGATAGCTAAGGGGGCAGTGAATAAATCCTTTCGAACAATTAATAAGCTGCATAAATATGATTGGATAGAAATGAGCCTTGTTGACGGTCCATTCAAGCATTTACATGGATACTGGCGATTTAATGAACTGAAGGAAAATGCCTGTAAAATAACATTAGACTTAGAGTACGAGTTTTCAAATCGCTTGATTGCACTGGCAATTGGTCCTGTTTTTAATCAAGTAGCAAATACATTGGTCGATTCTTTTGTCACAAGAGCAAGGAATTACTATGGATAAATCTAAGCAAGCTAAAACATTTCCTGTAGAGGTGATTTATGCACTCCCCGATCAGCAAAAATTACTAAAAGTTGAACTACAAGAAGGTCAAACAGCACGAGATGCCATTGAGCTTTCAGGAGTATTAACTCGCTACCCTGAATTAAATATTGAATCAATGGTTATTGGCCTATTTGGTAAAAAAACTAAAATGGATCAAAAACTTCGCTCACGCGATCGCGTAGAGATTTATCGTCCATTGATTGCTGACCCCAAAGAAGTCAGAAAACGCAAAGCGGCAGAAGGAAAAAAATTAAAAAAAGGCGGTGCAAGCAACACAGCAAAGGCAGCTAAAGCGTGAGAGGTTTTGTTCCACCAGACCCAGAGACATCCGTTTCACAGACATTTTATGCTGTAGTATATGTACCAAGACGGAGCCGAAAGCGTTTTGCGGCAAGCTGCGTTGAGATTATGCCAACACGAGAGTCAGCAATTGAAAAAGCTGACACCAGTAATAAACACTATGCGGCTATCGTCTTTGGCCCTTCTAAATCTTCAGAGGGGCAGTATATTTATTATTTAAGGGAGTGGTTAACGTAAAATTTGCTTTGTATTCACCAACCATGCGCATCATTTATTTCAATATTTGACTGACTGCATTACCCTTGAAAATAATCGCGATACTTTTTAGCTCTGCTTTCTTACCTGGCTTTTTTAGGTAATAAACATAATCCCAGCGGTTTGCATGGAAGTCATCCTGCATCAAAGCTGTCCCTAGAATACTCTGCACTTGTCCACGAGACATACCTTTCGTAACTTGGCTAATGGTTTCTTCTTCAACAACATTGCCTTGTTGGATGTCCATTTTATAGCTACTACAGGAGGAAATGAGTATTCCTGAGAGAAAAAATAAGATAAATAAGCTCTTTTTCATAATGGATTCTATATTCTGTTATTCTTTAGAGCGATTAATAATAACGTACTCAACGCATTAGAACACCTCTATTTATTTAAGAAATCTTTGATTTAAGGAACACACATGAAATAAGCCGACAACTGTAACGCAGGATTATTGTTTCAGGCTGGATGATCTCAAGAGGTATATAGTTATTCTACGCAACGATTTGAGATCATTCAGCATGAGACAATAAGATAAGTTAAAGTCTCGATTTATTTCATGCACGTTCCTAAGTCAGATTGGTGATCGGAGCGATAACTCAGGAGATTGTAGAGTGGAAAAACAGGATTTAAAACAAGTGGGGTTGAAAATCACTCAACCACGCATGAAAATTCTAGAGTTATTGGAAACAACTGATAAACGGCATGTAACAGCGGAAGATGTTTACAAAATGCTACTGGATAACAACGAAGTGATTGGCCTAGCCACTGTCTATCGTGTACTCACACAATTTGAAGCAGCAGGTTTAGTCGTTCGTCACCATTTTGAAAGTGGGCAATCTGTTT
>JALVRY010000203.1:0-3296 GCA_027024625.1 Thiotrichaceae bacterium | reverse complement strand
GAAAATTTAAAAAAGAAAAATAAATTTCAATTATTATTAATAGTCCTTTTGCTTTTTTGTCTATCAAAGGTATAATCCGCCGTTACTTTTATATGGGGTATTGTTTATGCCTCGTTTATTATTTACAAAATTTTATATGGTGAAATATACATGCCAAGCGTTAAAGTAAGAGAGAATGAGCCTTTTGAAGTCGCACTACGTCGTTTTAAGCGTACTTGTGAAAAAGCAGGAACTGTTGCAGAAGCTCGTGCTCGTGAATTCTACGAGAAGCCAACCGCAGTACGCAAAAGAATGCGTGCCGCTGCAGTTAAGCGTAATTTTAAGCGCATCTCTCGTGATTTAAATCGCCGCGTAAGAATGTACTAAATATAATATTAGCTCATTACTCAATGTTGAGTATGCTGAATATTATAGGAGTCCAAAATGGCTGATTCACAATTAAAACAACGCCTTGTTGAAGACATGAAGTCTGCAATGAAGGCGAAAGAAAAAGAGCGTCTTATGACGGTTCGCCTGATCTTAGCTGCGATTAAGCAACAAGAAGTCGATACTAGAAAAGACCTTAGCGATAAGGACATCATCGCTCTTTTAGACAAAATGTGTAAACAGCGTAAAGACTCTATCACTCAATATACGGCAGCAGATCGAAATGATCTTGCCGTCGTTGAGCAACAAGAACTTGATTTGATCCAGACTTATTTGCCAGAACAAATGACTGATGCAGAAGTTGACGCACTCCTAACAGAGGCACTTGCAGAAACTAAGGCTTCATCCATGAAAGATATGGGCAAAGTAATGGCATTTGTCAAACCAAAAGCCCAAGGCCGTACTGATATGGGCAAATTAAGTGGCTTGGTTAAAGCAAAGCTGGCGTAAAAACTCCGATTAATAAGTAGAGAGCGAGGCTCTAGCCTCAGTAGAAACAACAATTTCTTGGTCTTTTACAAGACGCTACTGGGGAAACCAGAAACATGACATTTAAAATGTTTTAGAGCATCCCTAAATCTAAACATAAATTGATGTTTAACTCCTCTCTTGTCTATATTATTTAGACTCCCTAATTTTCAGGAAGCACAATGTCTACACTAAAGAATGATCGTTATTTAAGAGCATTATTAAAGCAACCCGTAGACACCACTCCCATTTGGATCATGCGACAAGCAGGCCGTTATCTGCCAGAGTATCGTGCAACACGAGCCAAGGCAGGTAGCTTTATGGACTTATGCAAAAATCCAGACTTAGCCTGTGAAGTCACATTGCAACCACTAGAGCGTTACGATCTCGATGCGGCAATCCTCTTCTCTGATATTTTAACCATTCCTGATGCAATGGGCTTAGGGCTTTACTTTGAAGAAGGTGAAGGTCCAAAGTTTAAAGAAGTCATTGCCAGTACAGCTGATGTTGAAGCTTTAGGTGTGCCTGATCCTGAGCAAGAGCTAAAGTATGTTATGGATGCGGTACGCGTTATTCGTCGTGAACTTGATGGACGTGTGCCTTTGATTGGATTTTCTGGTAGCCCTTGGACATTAGCAACATACATGGTTGAAGGTGGATCAAGCAAAGACTTTGGTAAAGTAAAGGGGATGATGTACGACAACCCTACCGCTTTGCACATGCTACTTGATAAACTCGCAGATAGCGTCATTCTATACTTAAATGCCCAAATTGCAGCTGGTGCTCAAGCCGTACAAATTTTTGATACTTGGGGCGGCTCTTTAACCCCTCAAACATTCCAAGAATTTTCTCTACGTTATATGGAAAAGATTGTTGCAGGCTTGACTAAAGAAGCAGATGGCAGAGAAGTCCCCGTTGTATTATTTACTAAAGGTGGCGGACAGTGGCTAGAATTAATTGCCGACACAGGCTGTAATGCAGTAGGCCTTGACTGGACAATTAATATTGCTGATGCACGCAAGCGTGTAGGAAGCCAAGTTGCCATACAGGGAAACATGGATCCTTGTGTACTTTACGCATCTCCTGACGTTATTGAAGATACCGTAAAACAAATCCTTTCAGATTATGGCACAGGTAATGGTCATATCTTTAATCTAGGACATGGTATCCATCAACATATCAACCCAGACAACGTGAAAGTACTTGTTGATGCCGTTCATCAACATGGTCGCCAGTATCATTCATAGTTAATCAAAAGGGGAAAGTGGCATAGCCCTTTTCCCTTTTATTTTTTACCTCATAATTCAGACGGCACAATATAGATAATAAGTCATTGAAATATATCAACATTAACGCTCTCCTTCTCTATAAAAATCATTTTGGTCTGTCCTAGACTCTTCTTTTGTTAAACAAAAAGTTCAATTAAATTTGAAAAATATCAAAAATAACACTTGATTAGTATATTAGTATTTAATAATATACCCATCATCGATTGAGGCACTAACCTCATATAACACTTTATTAAATATAACTAAATCTGCTAGGAGATTTAAAATGAAATTACAAACTATCGCATTCTCTGCACTTATCGCTCTTTCTGCTGCTTCAACTGCTTCTGCTGACTGGATGGATGGCATGCAAAATGGCAGCGCAAATGGTCAAGCATACGGAAACGGAAACGGCTACGGTGCTGGTAACGGTAACGCATACGGAACTGGTAAAGGCACTGCAAATGGTTTTGGTCGTGGTAACGGCAATGCAGACGGTGAAGTCGAGTTCTCTATCAACTTCAAAGGCAAAGGTAAAACTGACATGGCTAGCGACTTCGCTGGTAACGGTAGTGGCGACTTCGCTGGTAACGGTACTGGTAGCACTGCAGTAAATGGTCAAGCTGCTGGTAACTCTCAAGCTGCTGGTAATGCATCACAAAACGCTAACGGTGGGAACGTAGGTAGCTTTGCTCCTGTACCATTCGCACCTCAAGCTGCGGCTCCTGCTTCACAAGCACCTACTTTTGAACAAGTTCAAAAGATGATGGCTGAGCAACAAAAGCAAGCTCAAGAAAACATGATGAAGACAATGAAAGCTGCACCAAAAGCGGCTGTTGCAGCAACTCCAGCTGCTGCACCTAAAGCAGAAGTTAAAGTAGAAGCTGCTAAGTAAGTTACTTACTTAGATAGACTCTAAATAAAAAGCCCACCTCAATGGTGGGCTTTTTTGTGCCTGCAACTTATTAACTGATGTTACGCGGTTAATAAAAATTAACCACAGATGCACACAGATTAAAAGCTTGTCTTTATTAGCACGATGCGAAGCGAGTGCTTTTAAAATCCCATGTTTATCGCCCCAAAAAATGGGCTAATTTATCGGAATAATCGTGTGCATGTTTGAACGAAACGTAG
>JALVRY010000202.1 GCA_027024625.1 Thiotrichaceae bacterium | reverse complement strand
CTACACTATCGAATTAACAGGACGTAGCGATAAGCTTGATTCATTTATTGAAGCACTGGAATGCCAAACAATATTAGAAGTTGTTCGCTCAGGCGTAATGGGTATCGCTCGTGGTAATACATCACTACACCTGTAGAAAATTCAAATGGCTTAAATCTGCAAGATTGAAGCAATAAAACGCTCAAGTCTTGCAGATTCTCACTAAATTCAAGAAATTTTGTTGCAAAGCAATGTCCTGTGTACTAGGTTCTACGCCCTGCTCTCAGCTTTTACTATTGCAACAGCAAAACACATAATTTTTAAACAAGGATTCAAATCATGACAATGAATATTTATTACGACAAAGATGCTGACTTGTCGATTATTCAAGGCAAAAAAGTAACCATCGTTGGTTATGGTTCACAAGGCCACGCACACGCAAATAACTTAAAAGAATCAGGCGTTGATGTAACCGTCGGTTTACGTGCTGGCTCTGCTTCTGCAGTAAAAGCTGAAAATGCAGGTTTAACAGTCAAGCCTATTGCTGATGCTGTTGAAGGCGCGGATGTTGTAATGATTCTTGCTCCTGATGAGCATCAAGCAAAACTCTATCGAGATATTGAAGCTAACTTAAAAGACGGTGCAGCGCTTGCGTTTGCTCATGGTTTCAACATCCATTATGAGCAAATCAGCCCTCGTGCTGACCTTGATGTCATTATGATCGCACCTAAAGGCCCTGGTCATTTGGTACGTTCTACTTATACACAGGGTGGCGGTGTACCTTCTTTGATTGCTGTTCATCAAGATGCATCAGGCAATGCAAAAGCGATTGCTCTTTCTTATGCTTCTGCTAATGGCGGTGGTCGTGCTGGTATTATTGAGACATCTTTCCAAGAAGAAACTGAAACTGACCTATTCGGTGAGCAAGCTGTTCTTTGTGGTGGTGCAACGGCATTAGTACAAGCCGGTTTTGAGACATTAACAGAAGCAGGCTATGCGCCTGAAATGGCTTACTTTGAGTGTTTACATGAACTAAAGCTTATTGTTGACCTAATGTACGAAGGCGGCATTGCTAACATGCGTTACTCAATCTCTAACACTGCCGAGTATGGTGATTTAACTCGTGGTCCTCGCGTTATCACTGATGAAACTAAGAAAGAGATGAAGAAAATTCTTACTGAGATTCAAAATGGTGAATTTGCTCGTGAGTTTATTCTTGAAAATCTTGCAGGCGAAGCAACGCTTAAAGCAAAACGCCGCTTAGGTCGTGAACACCAGATCGAAGAAGTTGGTGCTAAACTTCGTGGAATGATGTCTTGGATTAAAGACAACCAAATTGTTGATAAAACTAAGAACTAGTACAGTAAACAGCAATTACGACTAATAATCTGACGGTCTAAATCCTTAATAACGGCGTTATCATTTCTCACCATAGCCCTGCTATGACTCGTCATGATGACTTGTTCTCAAGAATTTATCCTCACCAGAGTTATTTGCCGTAAATACCGTTCACTGTACTAGATTTTTTCTTAGTAATGCCTGAAATAGTTAATTCAGGTAGCAACAAAAGATAGAAATAATAAAAAAGCACGGCATTGTCCGTGCTTTTTTATTATCAACAAACAAATCGCCCTACTCTACTTATTGTCTATCGCTCAACAGCGATAAGTAGGAGAGCATAATTAATTTAACAAAATTTGCGAAGGATATTTTT
>JALVRY010000201.1:802-1698 GCA_027024625.1 Thiotrichaceae bacterium | reverse complement strand
CCCAAATAACACAGGTGGAAACGACCCTGAAATTGGTTGTGGTGGAGATGGCGGAAACGGTGGAAACGGTGGAAACGGTGGTGATGGTGGTATTGGAACCGCTGGTCAATCAGTTGACATCCATTTAGAATCTGGTACTGCTTTGTCTACAAATATTTCAAATTTCAACTTAGTTGCTCAACCTGTAATTACAGCTTCAAACGTTAACTGTACAAATACTGATGTAGATTACAATAACCCAACTTCAGTTACTTGGGATTTTACTGCAAATTCTACAAATCAAAATCCAAACGGAACAAATGTAACAACTCAATTTACTACAATTAATAGATATGACATTGTTGCCGGAACAGAAACTTATACTGGCTTCCAAAACGTTGCTTTCTCTGGAGGAATATTGCCTAAAATACAAACCAGTTTAACAGCAATTGCACAAGATACTTTTACACTTTGCGTTGGAGATTATGCTTCTTTTAATAGCTTATATTATGCAGATAATTATGGATGGAATTTTGGAGGTGCAATTTCAAATCCAAGTAATACTCAACAAAATGTAAATGCACAATTCAATTCGGCAGGAACTTTTTTAATTACTTTGGATATGACCACAGATTGTTGTGGTACTACTCCTAAAGATTCTGCATGGCTATATGTTGTACCTAATCCTAATGCAAACGGTTCGGGAAACATGGCTATTTGTAACGGAAGTGCAGCTACATTAACATTGAATAATATCTCATCTACAGATTCAATTGTTTGGAATCCTACAACAAATTTAATTGTAACGGGGGCAAATACGGTTGATGTTAACCCTAGCACATCTACAAATTATACTGCTACCATTTATTCTGTTACAACAATCGGAAACCAAACTGTAACATCTTGTCCTCAAACTA
>JALVRY010000201.1:0-792 GCA_027024625.1 Thiotrichaceae bacterium | reverse complement strand
ATCCATTACCATCAATTAGTTTTGCTACTGCTGATGTGGTTTGTACTGCTGATGGTTCTGCGACAGCAAACGTAAGCCCGTCAAGTAACTATAATTTTAATTGGTCAAACGGCGTTAATGCAAATGGTGCTGGCAGTAATCATACAATAAATAATTTACCTTCAGGTGTATATGGTGTTACGGTAACTAATCCGTTAACAAGTTGTTCTTCTTATGACAGTGTTTTTGTAAACCCTTCTCCTACCGCCCCTATTGTTTATTTGCAAAATGTAATTATTCCTTGTAAAAATCAATCAACTGGGGAAATAACTGTAAATACTAACGGTGGAAGTTCCCCTTATTCTTATACTTGGAATACAGGAGCAACGGGAGCAACCATAAGTAACTTAAATGCAGGCGTTTATGATGTAACGGTAACAGATGGAGCCGGTTGTCAATCATCTCTGACTTATGATTTATCGGAAGATCCGTTAGACACTGCTTCAGTTATTGTTAACAGCCCAATTTGTTCAGGAGATAATGTTGCTTTTGAAATAATTGGTAGTGACGGAGCTACATTAACATACAGCTTTGGAGGTGCAAATCAATCTTTATTATTTACCAATGACACAATGTACATTGCCATTAATAATGTAACATCTGATACAACAATTAATTTAATTTCAATCAATAACAATACTTGCTCTATTTCACAAAATTATAGTGTTACTGCTCAAGTTAATCAAGTTGTTTCTGGTCAAATAAACACTAGTATTTGTCAAGGAGACAGTTTGCTTATTGCTGGTGTATATC
>JALVRY010000200.1 GCA_027024625.1 Thiotrichaceae bacterium | reverse complement strand
TACTCTGCCTAAAGAACAGTATTGAAAAGGTGCTTAGTAATAATGGGGCTAGTATTTTTTTTAAATTTATTTAATCATATTAAAGAGAAAAGCTAATAACCTAAAAGGTTACTAAGCATTTGATAAATAGGAATAAATTACTACCTAAAGGGTATAAAACCAACAATAAAGGACTAAGAAAATGAGCGATAAAAAAACCGTTTTTGCAATGCAATTAAAGCTACCTGTCGAGTTAAGAAACTGGTTAAAAGAGCAGGGAAAAAAGAATTTTCACTCGATGCACTCGGAAGTATTAACGATTATTCGGGATGCAAAAAATAAAGAGGGAGATAAAGCGGCAGTTTAGATAAAGATCAGAAACCAAAAAGCATAGAAGGCTTGATGTTGTAGCGTCGAGTCTGAAGTAGATGGCAAAGGGTGTTGCAGCACCCTTTGCCCATGTCGAAACCAAAAAGCATTTTTAAAGGCATTCAACAATGTCGAATAACTCGATAAGGAGTATCCAACGTGGATAAGTATAACTCATTCTCAAAAAAAAGTGGAAGCCCCACAACTTCGCCCAATTATCAGGGCAGCCCTCAAACCTATGTATTTCTAGGAAAAACAGCCGAAAAAGAGCAAATACGGACTAAATACGAGGCAAATACGGGCAAAAAACCGCTTGAAAAGTCGAAAAATCCAGCGTATCGTATTATCACCGTTGCAAAAAACAGCATCGGTCAGAATTGGCATTCTGAATTAACAAAGATACGCAGCCGTATCTTTCACGGCTTTTTTTATGCCTGTGATAAAATACGCTGCGTTATGACGGATTGTATAGAAGAGCCTTCGGGTTCGCCGTTTCCTTTGTTAACGGTAATGCCAATTCTGTACAGTCTGTCACCCATTCAATTGGCATTGAACGTGACAGTCTCACAATTAACAAAGGAGACTGCACATGTGTAGCAATAATCAAACTGGCGTTTCGCCTAAAATTCAGCGTAACTCTACGCCTGAACTATCCCCCGATTTTTATAAAAAACTCTGCGATGCAGCACACCCTTTTCATGTCCGATTAACGGATGAAATAGATTGCAGTATTGCCAATATCCTAGCCTCTTGCGAGTACGTTCAAGAAATTACCAACGAACTGAACGCAAAAGAGCAAGTACAACTCCCAGCAAGTTCAATCATCGGTTTTTCTGAAACCATTATACGACAAGTATCAGCCGTGCAAGTCATGCACGAGGAGCTGGTATCACAGCGTTATCAATTAGAAAAATCCCTCAAACAAGCACAAGCAGACATTGAAGAAAGTCAGAGCCTAAACGCCCGCTATCAACAAGAAATCAAAAGCTTGCATCAAGCCATTAAGAAAAATAAGGCGGTGGCAGAATGATCAGAATCAGTCTCATTATTGCCGTGCTACTGGCTATTTTCATGCTTTCATCACTGGAGTTTTTCTACTTCTTTGCTGAGAGTTTGGGAGGTGTCGCATGAAACCAGCCAATACAACCCCCGCAACTACCCAACCCATCAAACAAAAATACCTCGATGTATTTATGTCCCCTGCTTGTGAATGTTGGCGTACCCCTGAACAGCATCAACTATCTGTTTTAAACCTTGTGCAAAATAATAATGCTCCCTATGTGTTGCTACCTGAAAACTATTTTTCTCAAGCAGTAAAACCAGAAACCAAAACGGCTAAGTATTGGAAATCCATCATTAGAGACGTGCTAGGCACATCAAAAAGACTAGTGAGTAAATACACAGGCTGGAAGCAACAGAAAGCAAACCTAGCAAGATTATTTAAGGAGGTTCAGCTATGACCACTGATACAAATACAAGTCAATCAACGACAACAACACCAGACTGCTTTCTAAAAAAACCAAGTGTAATCAAGCTTTGTGGTTTATCCAGCACAACCATTCATCGTTGGATGAAAGAGGGCAAGTTTCCACAATCCATACGCTTAACAGAAAAAACAACCGTTTGGAGTCAAAACGAACTTAATGACTGGATGGAGCAAATGAAACGGGAGTGCAGATCATGAGTGAAAATAGCAAAACTAAAACCTATCTAATCTACATGGAAGAGGTTTCAAAGCTCAAAAAAGCCATTGCAGAAGCCAAGCACTATATCAGCACAAATCAGGGCAGTTTAGCAGAGGTGTGGAGTCTGGATATTGAAACGAATCAAGATCAAGAACTGTATAGCATCGGCAATAACAGCCACACAGATAATTACAATGTGGAGGTGTTGGCATGAGCCGAGATACCATCTTAGCAATTAATATAAGCTCGATTGTTAAAGCAAAAGATAGCTTAGGCAACCCAACCCGTGAAGTCTACCAAGGCTTAAAAAACGAGGTTGAACCCGCGTTCTTATGTGAGTTGTTGAACCTCACTCAAGGCAATCAAACCCAAGCAGCAAAGATAGCAGGTATTCACCGTGGCACATTGGCGACTAAGTTAAAACAGCATGATATTAGTGCAAGTGAATTTGTCTCAAACGATGATCTAGCAGTGGAGGTGCAATCATGAAGCACATCCCCCTAGTCTTAGCTGTTCTCTTTTTGGTATTTGCAATGTCAGGCTGTTTAGTGCCTAGCACCAGCGTAGGCAATGCCTCTAATGACATGCGATGCAGTGTCTATAACACCATAGGTTATTACCCCAATGATTTAGCGGTGGAGGGTTGCAAATGAGCCATCTGCAGCTAAAACAACAAAGCATCGACTCATGGACAGTAAGCCACACTAAAACAGGCGTATTAGTCGCATGGATTACCCAACTACAAAACAAGCTAGACAAGTCTAATCAAAGCTATCAAGGCGTTATTCGTGGAGAAATGACAAACGAATTCACGGTATTTAATGGTTATGACTCACTAAATGAAATCATCGCCTTTTTAGAGCATTACGAGATAGGGGGCAAAGCATGAGCCATCCTTTTCTAAATATTGCTATTCAGCCCCTTGATGATGATCATATTGCGGATACGCTTTCATGCGTACCACAAGCCTATCATATTGATTTATTGGCGGATTATCAGCGTAAATATAAAGACTCTCGACAGGATGCAAATCTAAACTTATTGCAAGTAAAGAAGTTTGCAAAGACTAAGCGTTTTTTAAGACATGAAGATGAAGATATACGCAAAAAAGCCGACAGATTATCAAAACATGCCCACCGTATTATTCATCATTCTGGACTAGATGCGGGCTTAGTCTTATTAGCAGATAACGGCATAGATACACCAAAACATGAAACAGAGGAGGGTTTAAAATCCCGTTTGCTTGATGAATGTTGGTGGCGTGGTCAGCTAATGGCTAAACATGATCGTGATTTTGAAGAGGCAGGGATTCACTTTGGTTTAGTGCGTAAGTGGAAACAGCCCTATATCACCTCATATAGCCTTGAGAAAGTCCTATCCAGATATGCCCGCTCCTTGGATATGATGACAAAGATGGAAGCCATTAATGAAGATGGTGAAAGTGTCGATATGCTGGACATCATTAAAGGCTCTACTGCGAATCCTGCGGTAAAACGTGCTGAGTTAATGAACCGTTTGCAGGGTTTTGAGCAATACGCTATTGCAAAGGGGCATATTGCAGAATTTTACACAATTACTGTTCCATCAAAATATCACCCAAGCTCTAGCAAATATAACGGCTGGACACCGCGAAAAGTTCAGCAAGAATATTTATCACCGCTTTGGGCAAGAATCCGAGCAAAATTAAAACGTGACGGTTTAAGTGTTTATGGTTTTCGTATCGCTGAACCACACGCGGACGCTTGCCCCCATTGGCATATTCTTTTGTACATGCCAGAAGCACAGAAAATCAAAGTAAGAAATATTCTCAAAAGTTATGCCTTGCATGAAGACGGTACAGAACTAGGAGCAAATAAGCACCGCTTTACCGTGGAAGCCATCGACCCTAAAAAGGGTTCTGCAACGGGCTATATCGCTAAATACATCGCTAAAAATATTGATGGTTTTTGTATGGAAGGTGAAAACGACGATGAAACAGGTAAACCCATTAATGAAACGGCTCAACGGGTTAGGGCATGGGCTTCTATTTGGGGGATTCGTCAATTTCAACAAATAGGCGGTAGTTCTATCACTGTCTGGCGTGAGTTAAGACGCTTAGAAGGTGAGCAAACTAATGAGCTAATCGAAAAAGCCAGAAAAGCTGCGGATAGTGGCGACTGGAAAGCCTACCTAGAGGCTCAAGGCGGTACAAATACCCCATTTAAAGATCAACCCATTAGAACCGCCCGTGATATTCCCGTGGATGATGAAACTGGTGAAGTCAAATTGAACAAATACGGGGAGCTAGTGGAGCATGTTAAAGGCGTAATGGTAACAGGGCTAGTAATAGAAACCCGTTTGAAAAATTGGACAATCCAATACAAAGCCGATGATGAAAACCCCTCCCCTACTTTACCCGCAGAAAGCGTGGAGCGTGGCATTCAGCGATTATTGCAAGATGCTTATGAAGCCCCCGCACAAGAATTAAATTTTTCTACTGAGCCAGAATTCCGCACCTCTTGGAGTTCTGTAGTTAACTGTACGGAGAGGATTAAAAACCCAAAATCAGATGAAAAAATCAGGAGAAATTATTAAAGGAAAGTTAGAAAAAACAGAAAGAAATCAGAAAACAAGAAAATTTATAAGGTGCTACGGATTGCGACAACAATCCGCAGCGTTTTCACATGCAAATTTACTTTCAGAGGTAACACACATGCGAGTTTTAATCATAACGTATCTTATTGATATACGGCAAATCACAGCCCTATTCCCTTTTGAAGCTCTACACACAAGAGGGCTTTCATTATGAGTACTTCATTGGTCCTATTATGGCTTACCTGCTTACTTGCAGGTCTAGGTATTGGTCGGGCTTCCTTTGGTGTGAGTCACAGCAAGCACAAGATTATTCTGCAAGGAATTTATCTCATTGGATTAGCACTATTGGTACAGCTTATTTCTGTATTGCTAAACTTCTATGAATTGGAGGTGCTAAACCATGTCTGAGTTAAGTTCTCAAGACCTACACGACCTAGCCCTGTATGAGCTTCACCAAGAGCAAAACGCCCTAGTCCACACCGCAGATAATCCAGAGGCTAGCACTCGCACCGCAGAAATAGCCGAGCCTATCGACAAAATAGCGGTTATCAAGTTTCTACTGGTCGCCTTTGCTTATGGCTGGTGGTTAATCATCGTTGTGTATTTTGGCTTATTTGCTGAGGGAGTCAGCCTTCATTATCAAGTCATGAGTCTACCTATTGTCGTTGTCGCTCTAGGGCTTGCCCGTGTGTTTCACACTGCGATAAACCAGTCCGCTTATGCCTACGCTTTCTTATTTTTCAGCGGTTTATTAGTCGCTGGAATGCTGAGTTAACAACAAATTTAAAAATTATCAAAAGATAATATCGAGAGAAATATTATGAATACCGTTTACATATTAGCAGCCCTCTTATTGAT
>JALVRY010000199.1:1159-1718 GCA_027024625.1 Thiotrichaceae bacterium | reverse complement strand
GATGATTCTTGGTTACACCTATCGGTGATGTATCACTTTCAATTGGATAAAAAAGCCTACCTTTTAAGAAACACTGTTTCTCATCAATATTGTGATTTCGTTCTTGCAGATAAGAACCAAACTTGTCACTGAGCTGAGTTTGATGTTGTTTCAGATGTGCTATTTTTTTACCCAATTTGTCGCTGGTATTAGTGCCAAACCAACGAAATGAATTTTCATAAGGCGGGCAACCTAAATAAAATTTCACCGCAACTTCTAGGTGAATAGTTTTATTGCTACGTGTATCTCGTATTATGAAATCCAACTCACCATGCGTATGACACCCTTTTTTATGAGGGTTGGTAAAAGGCTCAATGATTTGGATGTTTTGTGCAAGCAACTTGTAGTTTGGGCTGATGATAAGCCAGTAGGCAATAAAATGTTCAAAGCGTAAGCCAAGACGACCAGATTTTAACTGTTGAAAATGTTCAACGAGCGGGCTAGGGTCTTTATCAAGTGCCAATAATCTAGGAAGGCAATCATTAAATTCTGTTAAACAATCGTCGTGGCTCCAACAATG
>JALVRY010000199.1:0-1149 GCA_027024625.1 Thiotrichaceae bacterium | reverse complement strand
ATGTGTATTGATGTATTTTCCTGCTACTAGCGGTGGACTGGCGATTACCCATGCTAAGTCACGAACAATCCTGCTAGAGAATCGGTTCACGACCTCTCCCAGACTAAAACACTTTTTATCTCTTTTAATAGTGGCTGAATAACCTCAAGAATAGGCTCACAATTTTGAACGCAAGGGTCAGAATAAGGTTTGTTAGTTTGTATTCTCATGGGTGTTTAGCAATCCTTATACGGAGATTTTAGTGCTTTCATATAATGGGCAACACTATCTTGCTCATGCTGAGTGAAGTTTTTAATAGATTCTTCAAACGGTGAATTATTCAGCCAGTGGCTTGAACGTGTCAAAGTTGGTATAAAGCCCCGAGCAATTTTATGCTCGCCCTGTGCGCCGGGTTCAAAGGTTTGTAATTTGTGTTTGATGCAGTATTCAATGCCTTGATAATAACAAGCTTCAAAATGTAGCTTGTCAATCTGTTCACTACAGCCCCAATGTCTGCCATACAGGGTTGTGTCACTGGCAAACATTAGCGAGCCTGCAATGCATCTGCCATCAGGTGTATCAGCAAGTACCAAGATAGTTTGATCAGATAGGTTTTTGGCAACTTCTTTGAAAAAGCCTTCATTTAAAGTTGCTGTGCCGTGTTTTTCTGCAAACGTTTGTTGATAAAAGCGGGTGAAGTCTTCCCAGTCTTTATCTGTGGCGGTGTTATTTGGGCTACTGCCATCAAGTACACGCAATGTGATTTCTTGTTGCTCAACACGTCGGCGCTCTTGTCGAATATTTTTGCGTTTACGTTTATCAAGTTTTGCTAAAAACTCATCAAAATCATTATAGTCTTGGTTGTGCCAATGAAACTGACAATCATGGCGGGTCAGTAGGCCATAATTTTCCATCCAATCTTGTTCATCGCTTTGTGAAAATAAGCAATGAAAGCTACTGTAATCTTGTTGTTGGGCAAACTTTTGAATGGTTTGAATCAATAGTGGGAAAACGTCTTCTTTTCTATCTGTCTTACACAATAAACGCTGACCACTTGCTGGCGTATAAGGAATGGAAGAAACAAGCTTAGGAAAGTAACTAAGATTATTGCGGTGATAGGCATCTGCCCAAGCGTGATCAAACACAAACTCGCCGTAAGAATTCATTTTA
>JALVRY010000198.1 GCA_027024625.1 Thiotrichaceae bacterium | reverse complement strand
GAACAATCAACAATTTGTAATATATTGATACAGGTAAAGCCAGTAATGCAAAAAGTATAGCAATACCGTGTAGACCAATAATAAAACTCGTTAGTTGCAACGATTTTTTGGGAATAATGGTAAGCGGAGCTTTATATGTGTCGAACGACATGGGAGAGGTAATATAAAAATCTATTTCACTGCATAGCCCAGTATTTAACATACTGGGCACAAAATCTCTGACTGATAATACAAATGCTTCTTGATCAGAAGTATTGATTCAGCCGTATTATGAATGCAAACGTCTCATAATACCCCTTACATAGCTCTGTGTTTCTTTAAATGGAGGAATTCCGCCGTATTTTTCTACATTACCAGGTCCTGCATTATAGGCAGCAAGAGCAAGTGGTATATTGTAATGGAATCGAACCAACATCCTCTTCAGATATTTTGCACCACCATCTACATTCTCATAAGCATTGTAGCTATTATTTACCTTCATCATCCGCGCTGTGCCCGGCATTAATTGCATCATACCCCTAGCACCTGCTCTAGATTTTGCATACGGATTTAAGCAAGATTCAGCATACGATACGGCGAGCAATAACTTTTCACTAATACGGTATTTTCTAGCCGCTCGTTGAATCGTCGGCATGTGGTGTCTCATACGATTATGAATTTCTTGATGAGAAACACGGCGGCAGCGATTGTCTACTGCTTTAAAACGATGGGCTAAACTATTTGTTTTTCGGTATTTATATTGAGCCTGATATTTTGCTCTCTTTAATTCATACTCTTTATTTTTTGCTAGTCTCAATTTTTCAGCTAATGTTTGTTTTTGTTGACGCTGATGCTGCAAATTGTTTTGTTGGAATACAACACTTCGCACAGGGGCTGTTTTTTCAGGAGCAGAGCCGCAACCTGCGAGAAAACAGGCTGACAACATACTCATTGTTAAGATTTTCATGATCGTCCATTTAAATTGAGTTGATAGAGAGACATAAACACCATAAGTCAGACTGTTCTAATCCATGACAGTATTACTTTAGGGTATAGCAGTAGATTAAGCATTAATTTGAGATCACAATCCACTGCAATCTCAGGGAGTATAGTTACATTTCTTAAAAAATTCTAAAATAAAATGCTATTTTTATAAAAATCAAACAATTGCCGTCACTTCGTCAACTGTTTTATACCATTTGTTTTGATCTAACAAAGCACTACGGTTTACAAAAGGCTTCGCTTTCATACGTTGAAGTCGTTGTGTTGACTCCTTAGTTTGAGTAAAGTTCACACCATCTAGCACTTCAATTACCCCTTTACGCTGATTGCAAACTATAATCATATCACAACCGGCTGTCAAAGCGGCCTCAGCACGCCCTGCATAGCCACCTGCTACTGATGCTCCTTCCATGCTTAAGTCATCACTAAAAATTACACCATCAAAGTGTAATTCTTCACGCAGTACTTTCTTTAACCAATAGGGAGAAAAGCCTGCTGGATTTTCATCTACTTCTTTATAGATAACATGCGCGGGCATAACAGCATCCAATCCATTAGTTGCTAACTTTGCAAAAGGAATAATATCATCAGCCCATATTTCTTTTGCTGAACGTGTATCAATGGGTATTCCTAAATGAGAATCTACTTTTACAGCCCCATGACCCGGAAAATGCTTTCCTGTTGCTGGCATCCCAGTATCATGCATTCCATTAATGTAGGCCTCAGCTAATGCTGTAACAACATTTGGATCACGATGAAAAGATCGATCACCAATCACTTGACTAACGCCGTAATCCAAATCAAGTACAGGAGCAAAGCTAAAATCAATACCAACAGCTCTCACTTCAGCGGACATTAGCCAGCCTGCTTTACGTGCTAGTAGCAAAGCTTCTTTTGGGTTTTCTTGATATACTTTTCCAAGACTTGCAATAGCTGGTAACTCTGTAAATTCAGAGCGAAAACGCTGTACGCGCCCACCTTCATGATCAACAGAAATGAGAAAATCTTCACCAACAACCTCACGAATCGTCCGTGTAAGATCAATAATTTGTTCAGCAGACTCATAATTACGAGTAAAATAAATTACCCCTCCCGTCATAGGATGAGTAAGTAATTCCTTTTCCTCCTCTGTTAATTCGACACCTTCTAAGTCCAACATTAATGAGCCAATTGACATGATTCCCTCGTAAGTTATTTTTTGTTTGTTTATTAATCAATTATTCAGTATCAATACATATTATATCGCACACCATTATCTATGTAATACTTCAATAAAAAGATGACTTTATACTACATTCACACCAAATTTTCTGATAAAAGGACACCCTTGCAAAATTTAATAGCTGTATCTAAGCTTATTTTGATGAAAAATACTTGCATAGCAAAGATAAGTATATTAGTATAATCTTATATTAAGAAAAGACGTTAACAACAACACACTATTTCCCTAGGAGGGATTAACATGAAATTACGTATCGCAACATTAGCGGCATTGGTCGCACTTTCTGGCTCTGCTTCTGCTGACTGGTTTGATGGCTGGAACAATGGCACTGGCAGTGGTAATGCTTATGGTACTGGCAACGGATACGGCACTGGTAACGGTAATGCCTATGGTACTGGCAACGGTAACGCTCAAGGTCAAGGATCTGGCAAAGGCAATGCTGACGGAGAAGTTGACTTCCAAATTACTTTTAAAGGTAAAGGCAAAACTGACATGTCTTCTGACATGGCAGCTCAAGGTAACGGCGATGTAGCTGGCAATGGTTCTGGTAACGGTGCTACTTCAGGCAACATAGCGGGTAACGGTACTGGTAGTGCACAAGGCACTCAAGATTCAAGCGGTTATGGCATGCCAGGTAACTGGGGACGTAACGGCGGCTCAATGCCTAGCATGCCTATGATGGGTGGTCAAATGCCAACAATGCAGACAGCACCTGTTGCAATGCCTAAAGGTGTAGTAGCTCCTACAGCTACAGCTCAGGCTCCTCGTATGATGGCAGCACCTGCACCTGTGATGATGCAAGCAGCTCCTGCTGGTTACCCTACTTTCCAACAAATGCAGCAGATGATGGCTCAACAACAAGCTCAACAGCAAGCTTTCATCCAACAGCTAATGGCTATGCGCGCTCAAGCACAGCAAGCAGCTCCTGTTGCTCCTAAAGCCGCAGCACCTGCTCCAAAGGCTGCAGTAGCTACACCAGCTCCAGCAGCACCAGCGGCAAAAGTTGAGGTAGCAGCACCAGCAGCAAAGGTTGAAGCAACAGCTCCAGCAGCGAAATAATTTAAACCATCTCATATAGAGGGTTTAAATTAATAAAAAAGCCCAGCTCTAGAAGGCTGTGCGAGTGTCATGGGACTACGAAAAAATGAGGAAAAATTTTCCGAATATGGGGGATTTTAACCATTCTTTTCGCATTCCATGAATACTTACACAATCTTCTTTAGCTGGGCTTTTTTTATTCTGCTACGCCAATGATTCAAACAGAAATCAAGCTAATAAGATCTTCTTCATTAAGTACAGGGATATTTAGTTTTTCTGCTTTATCCAGCTTAGAACCTGCTTTTTTACCTGCAATCACAGCTGTGGTTTTTTTAGATACACTACCTGTTACCTTCGCTCCTAGGGCTTCTAGTTTTGCCTTGGCTTCATTGCGATTAATTTGCGATAGCTTGCCTGTTAGTACATAAATTTTACCTTGCAAGGCTAAATCATCAGTCTCAATAACTTCAGGCATTTCCCAGTGAATTCCTGCATCTTGTAAGCTTTGAATAATCTCCTGATTATGTGCTTGCTGGAAGAAATACTGAATATGTTCTGCGACGATTGGTCCAACGTCATCAACTTCAATCAGTGCTTCAACATCTGCGTTCATCAATGCCTGTAAATCACGAAAATGATTAGCCAATGATTTAGCCGTAGCTTCACCAACCTCCCGAATACCGAGTGAGTAAATAAAGCGATGTAGTTCTGTTTCTTTGCTGTTATTAAGGGCATGGATTAGATTTTCAGCAGACTTATCACCCATTCGCTCAAGGGCAGCAACATCGCTTGCTTTGAGTTGATACAAGTCACTAACATGCTCAATCAGTTTATTATCAAATAATTGATCAACTAACTTATCACCTAAGCCATCAATATCCATCGCTTTGCGAGAAGCAAAATGTTTAATCGCTTCTTTGCGTTGAGCATTGCAAAACAATCCCCCTGTGCAACGTGCTATTGCTTCATTTTCAGCACGCAATACTTCTGATCCACAGACAGGGCAATTTTTAGGTAATACGACTTTTTCTGCATCATCAGGGCGACGTTCCAACACGACACGAGCCACTTCAGGAATTACATCCCCAGCCCTGCGAATAATTACGGTATCGCCAATACGCACATCTTTACGCTCTACCTCATCCATATTGTGCAAAGTAGCATTGCTGACAGTTACGCCCCCGACAAACGTCGGCTCTAAGCGAGCTACTGGGGTGATTGCTCCTGTGCGTCCGACTTGAAATTCCACATCCAGGACTGTTGACATTTCTTCTTGGGCAGGAAATTTATGAGCCGTTGCCCAACGCGGTGCTCGGCTGACAAAGCCTAGTTTTTCTTGTAGGTCAAAACGATTAACTTTATACACTACCCCATCAATCTCATAATCAAGACTTTGCCGTTTCTCACCAATTTTTTGATAGTAATCCACACAACCTGCAACACCTTTTACTACCTCAACTTCAGGATTAATTCGCAAACCCCACAGCCCTAGTTTTTGTAGTGTTTCCTTATGTGTTGCGGATAATTCAACGCCTTCTATCTTACCCAATGCGTAGCAATACATATCTAATGATCGTTGGGCGGTAATGCGAGAGTCTAGCTGGCGTAGGCTACCAGCGGCAGCATTTCTTGGGTTTACAAAAGTTTTTTCGCCTGCTTCCCTTGCTTTAGCATTGAGTTTTTCAAAGCTGGCTTTAGGCATAATAACTTCACCACGTACTTCCAGCACACTGGGGTAATCATCCCCCATTAATTTTAGGGGGATTGACTGAATAGTGCGGATATTTTGGGTGATATTTTCTCCCGTTGTTCCATCCCCCCGTGTCGCAGCTTGCACAAGTTTCCCTTCTTGATAAAGCAAACTCACCGCCAAACCATCTAATTTAGGCTCTGCCACATACTCAATTTCACTCTCATCATCGAGCCGATCTTTTAATCGTTTATCAAAGGCTTGTAATTCCTCCTCAGAAAATACATTAGATAAAGATAACATAGGAACTTCATGCTTGACTTGATCAAACTCACTCAAAGGTGTCGCCCCGACTCGTCGCGTCGGTGAATCGTCTGTAATTAGTTCAGGATGCTCCGCTTCAAGCTCCTGCAATTCTCGCATTAGGCGATCATATTCTGAGTCTGAAACCCGAGGATCATCAAGCACATAGTAGCGATAGTTATGTTGATTTATTAAGTCACGTAGTTTTTCTATTTTTTCTTTTATCATTTTATTTTTTGTGTATTTTTTAGCCTTCCTCTTATCACTCATAAGCT
>JALVRY010000197.1 GCA_027024625.1 Thiotrichaceae bacterium | reverse complement strand
TTAACCTCGCCAATCCGGTCACATACGCCTTTGCAGCTAGAGTTATTATCCAGCCAGATAACTTTAACCCCTGCTTTGACCAGTATATCCAGGCTATTGCTTTGCAGTGCCGCCTTGCTGGGTGAGTAGTTATCTCTGGTTAGCATTGAAAACATGCAGGGTACTGAGAAAGCAGTCGATGTACCGCAGGAGCTAACATGTTGATAATTAAAAATAGCTTCTTTTTTGAGCCTGGGGTTGGTTTCACGGCTATAACCATTTAGTGAAAAATGATCAGCTCGTGCGGTTTCGCCCACCACCATAATACCAATGGTTCGTTGTGGGTTAATTTTCTTTTGTATCGCATCTTTGCCAATAATAGTGAGCGGTACTTTTATTTTTTCTTGCTCACTGATTATATAGCCCTTGATAGAATCAATAGCATATAGTGGTGTGATATATACTCTTAAATCCCTGTTTTCACGTGAGAAATATGTAGTGTACTTAAAATTAAGTATGACTAAAGCAACCACTACAGCGGCTATGCCCAGGAATGTTGCGATGCGTCTAAAAGATTCTTTAAAAAATGGTTGGTATAAAACTTTTGTAAACAAGAGCAAAATACCTGGCAATACCGCATAAAGAAAAACATGGCTAATCAGGGAGGGAGAGATCAATTCAGCAGCTTCTTGCTGGTTATTATCTTTTATTGTTTCAATAATATTACGGATCATATCAACATCAAATATCACCCCTAACTGCTGACTGAAATAGCTCAATATTGCTGATGATAGAAGTAATACTAATATCAAAGGTTTGAGCAAGTAGCGTAAGCCAAAAACAAGCTGGATAAGGACTAAAAGTAAAAAAATGACCGAAAACAGAGTAAGGGCGTAACCGCCCCCTTGAAGTGACAATAAATCCAGGCGCTCTGCAAGTTTTGTAAATAAAACCTGATTATCTGCCACGCTTATAAATAATGAGACTAATAAAATGAGCTTAACAGATGAAAGTGTCAAACGAGGCATTACATACTTCTTATGATTATTTTAAAGAGGAGCGATTTTACCCTCTTTAATAAGTTGTGACTAGTACAGCATCCACTTTATACTGAGGGGTTAGTCAATCATAAAAACTATGTAAAAACGAAGATGTACAAGTATATCTACTCGTCATATTAAAAGTGTTGCTGTACGAGCATATTCAAAACCAGTGCAATTTGTTATTCTAGCGGACTAGTTTTAATTTTGTGATCTTTATGAAGCCCGTATTCGCCTTAGTTGGTCGCCCAAATGTTGGTAAGTCGACCTTGTTTAATCGTTTAACCAAATCGCGTGATGCCTTAGTGGCTGACTTTCCTGGGCTAACCCGTGATCGAAAATACGGTCAAGGAGTATTAGGTACGGATACAAATAATGAAGTAGGCAGAAGCTATCTGGTGATTGATACCGGTGGCTTGAGTGGGGATGATGCAGGTATCGACGAATACATGGCAAATCAAACCTGGTTGGCGGTTGATGAGGCAAGCACTGTCTTATTTATGGTAGATGGGCGAGAAGGCCTAACACCAGCGGATCACCTGGTGGCTGAGTGTTTACGAAAAGCGGGTAAATCAATATTTTTGGTGGTGAATAAAACCGATGCAGTCGACCCTGAACAAGCCAAAGCAGAGTTTTATCAACTCGGTTTTAAGGATGTATTTGCGATAGCTGCGGCACATGGTCGTGGTGTGACCCAAATGA
>JALVRY010000196.1 GCA_027024625.1 Thiotrichaceae bacterium | reverse complement strand
AAGCTATTCTCACGATAAGGGCGGCGGTTGAGGATATAAGCTGGTGACTGCTGATCTAACATTTATACGCTCTCCCACAAAGCCAGTATCTCATAACCTACCTGCCGATAAATCCCGCTAAGCTGACAATACCCGCTTAACATCTGTTATATCGAATATTCTTCATAAAAATGACTCTGAAATAAGGAATAAGCAAGACCCATGGATGGAGGATTTAATAATGAAGGAGCTTTTCTTACTTGCACTACTACTCGCCATTATCATACCCATATCAACGTATAGCGGTATGTTCTTTAGTAAGATTTCAGAAAAAGATGCAAAACTACTAAGTAATTCTACTGATATTTTATGCCAATCAAAATACTCAGTTAACTACCCTAGCTGTAAAAACCAAAGTCGCTATATACCACAAGAATTACCATTAAAACTCTAGCTGTACTTGGTAACCACCAAATTTACGAATATTAATCACGCCCGTATCAAAAATTAAATACTGACCTTTAATTCCCATCAACGTAGCCGTGATTTCAGGTGTTTTATCGAAGTTGAACGATTTTACTTTAGTAGGGTATTCCAGCACAGGATATTCGATAGTAATTGGCTCTTCATCTTCAAGATACTCAATTGCATCTTCACCAAATTGCTGCATCAAATTCGATAAAGCGCCTTCACTTTCTTCTAATAACTCATCTCGCTTTTCTAGCAGATCAATAGGCTCAATATTTCCTTTGAGCATTTTCTGCCATGAGGTTTTATCACTGACATATTGCTTTAATTCAGTTTCAATCAGACCAGACAATAAACGCTCCGATACTTGAAAAATAGGCAATGCCTCAACAGCCCCTTGATCTATCCATCGCGTTGGAATTTGTGTGCCGCGAGTAATCCCGACTTTAACGCCAGACGAGTTAGCTAGGTAAACATAATGCGGTTGTAGGCAATGTTCTTCTCCCCATTGTGGCTCTCGACAAGTACCCGCCTCATAGTGGCATTGCTCAGGTTTGACAATACACATATCACATTGAGCTAGCTTTCTAAAACAGGGATAGCAGAAACCTTGGCTGAAACTTTTCTTCGTTTTTCTATCACAGTGAATACAGTTGATTTCGCCTATGTGCTTCAGCCTTACCGTTTTGCCAATCGCATCGTTAAGAGGAATTTCTTCATCGCCCAATCGCATACTGTATTGAACAGGAGAGTCTAATACACCCCTCATTTTGCGTAGTTTGCCTGTTTTAATCATCGTTAGGTGGAATTCCTTCTAATACATCTTGATGAAATGTTAGCACTAATACATCTCGTAAGGCCTGTTTTGATGCATCAATTGGCTCAATTTCTGAAACACCGTGATACACCTTTCTATCATCCAGCAAAATTACATCTCCCGTATTTTCTAAGGTTCCCTGCCCTAATGATTTTTGATCATTATCATAAAGCTCACTTTCACCACCCATTATATTTTTACGTTGAATTAGCATGATCAAAATATAGTCAGCACCGTCTTTATGTACGCCTTCAGGAGTTGGTTTACCTAGCTCATCATTTGAGGCGATAATGCGAAATTGATGTGACTGTATTCGCCAATCTTGTTTACCCTTATCATCAATTTGTTGCATCACCCAGTTTATCATTTCTAATAATACAGGGTTATCAATTGTCGATTGATGCCAAGGTGCTAAGTGCCGATTTATTCCACCGTGCAAATTATTATAATGCAGTGTTTGATAATGCGGCTCATAAGGTAAAACGGTTAAATTATTATTACGATAATTAAACACAGAATAGCGACGAGAGCGGTAGCTCCCGCCATCTAACAGATAAGGGTCTTTAGGGAGATCATTCCATGTATCACAGAATGTAGTAAAGTCTTGAGGATAGTTCGCCAACAAGGTGTCTCGTAGCGAGTTATTCTCTTTATAAATCACAAAACCTTGTTGTAGCAGTAAGGCATTCACAGCAGCATACCCATATCAGAGAGGATGTATCAGGAATGAGTCTAAAAATATAAACCAAATCTCAGTCCAATTAAATTTTCAAAAACACACCTAAGGATGGGGGGGCAATAAAAGAAAATCAAACCAAAGATTTAAAACGCAATCGACTTAAAGCTTGCAAAACAAGGGGAATGAAAACCCTCCCCCCTCTTTTATTAATTTAATTTTAAACAGCAAGCGACTGTTGAAATATCGCCTTATGTACATCACCAATACTAACAATTCCTACTAATTTCTTCCCATTAGTGACAGGAATGCGACGAATTTGGCGAGCGCACATCAGCGTAGCAGCTTTCATTATCGGCATATCATAAGCAACAGATGATACCGTTGACGACATAATATCACCAACTTTCAGCCCTAATGCATCCGCATAGCCTTTTTCCATGTCTTCAAAATTGGTAACACCTTCTTCTCTTGCTAAATCAGACATATCAGGAAACATTTTTTTCAACACATCTTTCTCTGAAACAATGCCAATAATATTGTCGTCATCATCCACAACAGGTAAACCACTGATATTATTAAGACACATTATATTTGCTGCATCTTTAACCGATGTATCAACTTTTGCCGTCTTTAGGCCTGTTGTCATAATTTCTTCTACTTTCACGTACTGTCTCCATAGGTTAAAAAGAAACCTTTATACAAAAGGTCTCAGAATGAATAATAAAAAAAGGTGTAAGCCCCTTCATTTATATCAATTTTAAGGGTAGCCCCATGATAAAGAGCATAATCAATATATCCCGGAATCGCACTATTAAGGTGACACTCCCCTGCATGTTGGGGAATTTCAAAATCACGCGCTCTATCATAAGAAGATAATAACATCGCATCATCAAACTGTTTTTCAGCCTCATTATTTGCAATGACTAAGGCATCAGCATAACTTTCAACCGTAGTTGATGGCTTTAATTCAATAACTTCAACATTTGAATAATCAGGTTCTGTCGGTATATTACACGCTGAGCCTGACGATGATGGTTCCGCTGACATATCTGTTCTCCCTCACTAGAGCCTATTCCATTATCAGATAAGCTCCTAATAACTTCTTTATACCCCATCAGATATAAAAAGCCATAATAATTTAGAAATATGGCAATGCTATCTCTATCGGTAATATCTTTTAAGAAAGCATTTAAACAGAACTTGATGTAGCTCAGCTAGCTAATCGAACTTACCCCTATTGATATATCCTACTCAGTCATTGAATCCTGTATATTGCCGAGCCAGTATATTTTGAATTCAGAGATCGTATCCATTATTTGGAGGTAGTCGTCATATGACGGACGTAGTAGCAACAAACCAGACCATCATTGTGGTTGGTGGGGGAATCAGCGGCATGACCGCAGCCCTTGAAGCTGCCGAAACAGGCAAGCAAGTTATTTTAATTGAGAAACGTCCATATTTAGGTGGTCGTGTTTCTCAACTTTATAAGTATTTTCCTAAGATGTGTCACCCAACGTGTGGACAAGAAATAAACCAACGTCGCATTAAGATGAACCCTAATCTTACTGTATTGACAATGGCTGAAGTTTCTAGCATCAGCGGTGAGACTGGTAACTACTCCGTTACAGTTAAAGTCACTCCTCGTTATGTTAACGAAAATTGCACAGCCTGTGGTGAATGTAGCAAAGCCGTTGAAACTGAATTCGATGATGAATTCAACTACAACCTAGGCAAGCGCAAAGGTGCATACATCCCTAACAAGATGGCATTCCCACAGCAATATGTAATTGATTCTGCGATTATCGGTACAGATGAAGCAACCGCAGCAAAAGACGCTTGCAAATATGATGCAATTGATCTAGACATGCAAGAAGAGACGCTAGAGCTTGCTGCTGGTGCAATCATCTGGTCTACAGGCTGGAAACCATACGATGCAAACAAAATCCAAGCATACGCATATGATCGTTTGGACAATGTTATCACCAATGTTGAGTTTGAGCGCTTGATGGATCCACACGGACCAACCCAAGGCAAGCTACTACGCCCATCTGATGGCAAAGAAGCAAAGAACGTTGCCTTTATTCAATGTGCAGGTTCACGTGATAGAAACCATCTAGCCCATTGCTCTCGCATTTGCTGCATGGCATCACTAAAGCAATCTAACTACGTTGAAGAAAAGTACGGTGACGAAGGTAAATCAACTATTTACTACATCGACATCCGTGCAATTGACCGTTTTGAAGATTTCTATAAAAAGGTTCAAGCCAACCCTAACGTCAAATTCATCAAGTCAAAAGTGGCAAAAATTGAAGGCGGTGAAAATGGCAACCCAGTACTACACGGCGTAGACACTGAAGGCTATCATCGCTATGCAACAGAGCATGACCTTGTTGTACTTGCAACAGGTATGGAGCCTAGCGTTGATGTATCTGAGTTCCCAGTTGACTTGGTACTAAACATGGAAGGCTTTATTGAGCCTGACGAGAAAAACGGCGGAATCTTTGCAGCAGGTACATCATCTGATGCACTTGACGTAAATCGTTCAGTACAACACGCAACAGCAAGTGCACTACGTGCAGTTCAAGTTGTTAACCAAGTTGCAAAGGCGGAGGCATAAATCATGGCTGATGAAGTTAAAGTAGGCGGTTATATCTGCACAGGCTGCGGCATTGGTGACAGACTAGACGCATCTCAAATGAATATGATTGCAACACGTGAAGGTCGTATTGCATCATGTAAAGAACACGAATTCCTTTGCAGTGCTGAAGGCGTTCAAATGATTAAGGATGATCTGGAATCAGGCGATGTTAACCGTCTTATGATTGCAGCTTGTTCGCGTCGCTCTAAAGTTGAAGCCTTTAGCTTTGGTGACGATGTACCAATGACACGAGCTAACTTGCGTGAAGGTGTTATCTGGATTCGCCCTGATACGGATGAAAACCAAGAAACCACCCAAGAAATGGCAGACGATTACATTCGTATGGCATGCGCTGAAGTTAAGCAAATGAATGCTGCAAAACCTAGCGGACAACAAGAATTAAATACAAATATTCTAGTTGTTGGCGGTGGTATCACAGGCATGACAGCTGCAATGCAAGCGGCTAAAGCAGGCTACCAAGCGACAATCGTAGAAAAAAGCGATGCCCTCGGCGGAACCGTTGCTAAGCTTGCAAAGAAAGTCCCCGCACGTTCTCCTTATGCAGACCCTCAAGACACTGGCATTGCAGAAATGGTAGCAGAAATTGAGGCTAACGATGACATCACCGTACATCTAAACTCAACTATTGCTAAAACATCGGGTGCTCCAGGTCGTTTTGAAATTGATATTGCAACAGGTGATGACACAACATCGGCAACATTTGGTGCAATCGTTCAGGCAACTGGTTTCACAGAGTATGATGCTAACCAACTCCCTGAATTTAGTTACGATAAGTCTGCCGACGTAGTAACACAAATCGAATTAGAAGCACTTGCCAAAGAAGCCAACGGTGGAGCAATCAAACGCCCATCTGACGGTAAAGAAGTTGAAAGCGTAGTGTTCGTACAGTGTGCAGGGCAACGTAGCGAGAAAGAAGGTCATTTAAGTC
>JALVRY010000195.1 GCA_027024625.1 Thiotrichaceae bacterium | reverse complement strand
AACCTCATCCTCACCGACTTGAGCTTGAATATTTTTAATGCTGTCTTCGATAATATTAGAAGCCGTCCACAAGCCATCACAATCACAAATTTCTTTGACAAAACGATCTAAAATTCGACCACCTTGTTTGGTATGCGTGACTTCTGGATGGAATTGCACTCCGTAGAATCGACGTTCTTCATCTGCCATTCCCGCCAGCGGTGCATTATCGGTACTTGCCATCACCTTGAAGCCATCAGGAATCGCCGTAACACGATCACCATGCGACATCCACACGTCCAACATGCCAAAGCCTTCATCGGTGACATGATCTTCTATGTCTTTTAGCAGTGACGAATGCCCTCTCGCTCGCACTTGAGCATAGCCATATTCACGATGCTCCGATGTTTCCACTGCACCACCTAACTGAGCTGCCATTGTTTGCATACCGTAGCAAATGCCCAATACAGGAACACCTAAGTCGAAGACAGCTTGCGGGGCGACAGGAGCCTCATCACCGATGGTTGATTCAGGACCACCCGAAAGAATAATGCCTTTGGGAGCAAACTCCCGCACGTCGTCATCGCTGACATCCCAAGGAAATAGCTCACAAAATACGCCCGACTCCCGCACACGACGAGCAATTAATTGGGTATATTGAGAACCAAAATCTAAAATAAGAATACGATCGGAATGGATGTCTTGAGTCATTGGGGTAAACCTTTAAAAGATTTAATAGAGAGGGCACGGAGAAAGGCACAGAGTTTTTAACCGCAGATAAACGCAAATGAACACAGATAATAGCTGAAAAACACCACTGCTTCGTCAAGCCGAAGCCTCCTAGATTACTAAAAAGTGTTTTTATTGCTTTATATTTGCGTTCATTTGCGTTTATCTGCGGTTAATTACCTCCAGACCCTCAGTACCATCTGTGTTAAAAATAAAACTAAACGCGATAATTAGGCGATTCTTTGGTGATAGTCACGTCATGCACATGGGATTCTTTCATACCTGCACCGCTGATACGCACAAACTTAGGTTTACTACGCATTTCTTCGAGGTTGGCACAGCCGACATAGCCCATACTGGAGCGAATACCGCCAATCATTTGGTGGATAATGGGAGACAATGAGCCTTTGTAAGCCACACGTCCTTCAATGCCTTCTGGTACAAGCTTATCGACTGCATTTTCTGATTGGAAGTAGCGGTCGCTAGAGCCTTTCGCCATTGCTCCTAATGAACCCATACCGCGATACGATTTATACGAGCGTCCTTGGTAGATTTCAATCTCACCCGGGGCTTCATCTGTACCTGCGAACATGCCGCCCATCATCACGGAATACGCACCTGCCGCTAGTGATTTAGCAATATCACCAGAGAAGCGTAAACCACCGTCTGCAATAAATGGAACGCCTGTACCTTCTAGGGCTTTAGCCACATTCATCAATGCGGTAATTTGTGGAACGCCGACACCAGCGACAATACGCGTTGTGCAGATTGAACCTGGTCCAATACCCACTTTAACTGCATCCGCCCCTGCCTCAACTAAGGCAAGAGCAGCCTCACCTGTGGCAATATTTCCGCCGATGATTTGTACGTCTGGGAATTTACCTTTCAGCCATTTCAACTTCTCTAGCACGCCTTGTGAGTGACCGTGTGCCGTATCGACAGTAATCACATCAACGCCCGCTTCCGCTAAGGCTTCGATACGGTCTTCCGTACCTGCGGCTGTACCAACGGCTGCACCGACACGCAAACTACCCGAGGAGTCTTTGCTCGCCATTGGGAAGTCACGCGATTTTTGAATATCTTTAACCGTAATCAAACCACGCAGTCTAAAATCATCAGAGACTTCTAAGACTTTTTCAATACGGTTTTCGTGCAATAACTTTTGGATTCGACCTTTACTAGTCCCTTCTGGTACGGTCACCAGCTTATCTTTTGGAGTCATGCGTGTGGTGACAGGGGCTTCCAAATCTAGCTGAAAACGTAGATCACGGCTGGTAATAATTCCAACTAGCTTATCGCTGCCTTCTGCTTCTACCACTGGTACACCAGAAATATTATGACCTTTCATAATTTCTAGCACCGTTTTAAGCGTTGTATCCGCAGGTACAGTAATTGGATCTTTAATGATGCCACTTTCAAACTTTTTAACACGACGAACTTGATCCGCCTGTTGAGCAGCACTCATATTTTTGTGAATGATTCCTAAACCGCCTTCCTGTGCAATCGCAATCGCTAACTTGGCTTCTGTTACTGTATCCATCGCAGCAGAAATAAAAGGGATTTGAAGGTCAATCTCTCTTGTTAGTTTTGTTGAGAGGTCAACTTCTGTCGGCAAGACCGTAGAATGGGCAGGGACAAGGAGAACATCATCAAAAGTCAGGGCTTCTTCGAGGATTCTCATAGGGTTTTCCTTGTTGTCGTTAATCAAGGGGGGATTATAGGGAAGACTATTAGAGTTTTCTAATTATTTCTTTGGGGGTAGAGAGATATTTTATTTATAGACTCAAAACACAAGCAACAAAATAATCCGTTGACCTTTCAAGCATAAAGCAACAAAATCGGTCAAATGAATATTTCACAGAGTCCAACAGTAACAATGTTATTTGTACGCCGAGTATGGCGTGAGCATTGCGGTTGCCTGAGAATTATTTGATGTAATAACTTCTATTACAGTTAATTTTTTAAAAAGCCGCAGCGTAAAACCTGCGGCTTTTTTGTGTTTGGGACATAACCGGAGAATATAAAATGTCAGTCCCCCTAGCTTTTATTGGTGTTGTACTTATTTGGTCAACCACGCCCTTGGCAATCAAGTGGAGTGGTGATGATGTGGGATTTTTATTCGGCGTAACAAGCCGAATGATCTTAGGTGGCTTACTTGCTGTACTGTCTGTCGTCATATTTCGCATCTCTTACAGTATGTCTGCACGAGCTAAGCAAGCCTATTTTGCATCAGGTCTAGGGATTTATATGGCCATGCTTTTTGGGTATTGGGGAGCGCGTTATATTCCATCAGGCTGGATTTCTGTCATCTGGGGGGCATCGCCTATGGTCACTGGTGTCTTAGCGAGTATCTTTCTGGGTGAACGATTAACACTATTTCGGAGTATTGGTTTGTTGTCTGGGCTACTTGGCCTATCCATCATATTTCTTCAAAGTACGATGATGATAGAAAACGCAACGCTTGGTGTTTTCCTTATAGTGATCGGAGTATTTGCCCAAACCAGCACCGCCGTCTGGATTAAAAAAATAGATGCAAAGCAGCATGGCTTGGTCATGAGTGCGGGTGGATTGATTGTATCAATACCATTGTTCATACTGACATGGTTCATTTTTGATGGCAATTTGCCAGACTCAGTGCCTGCACGCTCTGGGTTTTCAATTTTGTATCTGGCTGTTTTTGGTTCACTTATCGGCTTCTCTTTGTATTATTTTTTGATCCATCATGTGGAGGCTTCAAAGGTATCATTAATCACAATGATTACACCCGTGACAGCCCTATTGCTAGGCGCATATTTGAATGATGAGGTCGTTACTAGCAATATTATTATTGGGACTGTGTTAATTCTTATGGGCTTAATGATATTCCAGTGGGGTGATAAATGGCTGCGTTTATCAGCAAAAATTCTGAGTTTAGTGATTAGGGAATAAAAAGATGCTTCCATTGGCTATATTTAGAACTGAGACCTTTGCATAAAAGATCTCAAAACTAACAAATAGCTAATGGGAGTATTCAAAATGGATTTTGATCTACAATTCGGCTCAGGTGAGATTTCTGCAATACGATCAGGGGTAATTGCTGTCAATGAACTGCATTCCTACCGATTCACAGCCAATGCAGGTCAAATAATCAGCGTTGGTGTTGTCTCCAAAGAAGATAATGCTAGCTTTGATTTACTATACCAAGTGGAAAATGGCGATTGGGTAACAGTGGATAGCAATAACGGTATCGCTTCTGAAAAACGAGTATGGAGCAGCGTACTACCTGCCTCTCATAATGGTACTTATTTAATTGAGTTAGCAAATTACTTCTCTGATACAGAAGCAGAATATGACTTATTTGTAGGCATTTCTATTATTTCAATTGATGATGATTATGTTGAACGCTTGGTGACCAAAAATTCTGCCGATACCGTTAGCTTAGGTATGTCACTCCCTGAACTAATGTCCAATGTTTCAGATAAAACCCTCGTGCTAGGGAGCGATGGTGAAGGTGTTATTTCCTTAGAAGTGTTAACAGGAAGTAAGTTTTTAATGGCTCTTTATATGGATACCGACTGCATTGGTCATGAGTCCAAAGTCAAAGTAATTGAAGCATGGGGACGGGAGTTTGTCACCGCAGAAGGAGCATTTCCGACCATGCCTTTAGACGAGGCAATTGATATTTACGGCGGCTTAGAGAATATCCAATTTTCCGAGATCGAAGCCCGAGAATTTGCAACATTTAAAAAACACCCTGAAGGGATTTTATTTGAAGTCTATGGCGGTGACTTTCGTGATAATCAAAATATCACAACAGAAATCTTAGCCGATGCCCAAATTACTGCCTTATGGATTAAAGCCTAATAACCAACCACATCAGCACATTCAAGTATTGATGTGGTTAATGATTATTTCCAGAAGAAAGTGATACCTACCGACAATTAATATTCCGCACTGTGATAAATATTCTGCACATCATCTAAATCATTTAGCATAAACTCTAATCTTTCAAAGGTTTTAATATCGTCACCCTCTAATGGATGCGTCATTTGTGGAATATACTGAATATCATCCACTTCTAACTCTACCTCTTCGCCAACTGTATCGATAATGGCTTGTTTTGCTTTAAAGTATTCCGCATTGGGTGCAAACACAGTGATCTTACCGTCTTCATTTTCAATATCAGTGACATCAACATCAGCCATTAATAAAGCTTCTAGCACTGCTTCCTCATCATCCCCAGCAAAAACAAAAATTGCACAATGATCAAACATGTGACTCACTGTACCTTGTGTGCCGAGTTTACATTTTGTCTTTGTAAAGCATTGACGAACATCACCAAAGGTTCGGTTTGGATTATCTGTTAAGCAATCAACGATAAGCATCGAACCATTTGGACCAAAGCCTTCGTATTGAGCACGAGCAAAATCTTCACCGCCGCCACCTTTGGCCTTATCTATTGCCTTTTCGATAACGTGCGTGGGAACTTGATCTTTTTTTGCTTTATCAATCAAGCTACGCAGGGCAAGGTTTCCATCTGGCTCTACACCACCTGATTTAGCACAAACATAAATCTCACGTCCGTATTTACTATAAACCTTTGCCTTAGCATCTGAGGTTTTTGCCATAGATTCTTTACGATTTTGGTAGGCTCGACCCATTGTTCTATCCTGCAACTAATAATAAATGCGAGAATATTACAGACTCATGCCAATAGAGGGAATCTTTTCTTCTGACACTGACTGAGCAGTAAGTAGACCTTTTTCGTAAAAAGCAATCTCATTCAAGCCTATTTGCACCTTATTTTTTGGCATGCCGGCTTTTAAAGCTCGACTAAATTGTTGCTTTGCTTCTTGATAATTTTGATTTAATAGATGAGCTTTGGCGGATAAATAATAGCTAATCGGCTCTGCGGGCATTATCTTTTCAACAATATGAGTATATTTTTGCAATTGCATTAGAACATGCTCAAGAACCGCATCTTTTGCCAAGCCAAGGTCGGCTAATTTCCAATATTGATGGGCAATTTCCAAATGAAGTCGGGGATTTTTTCTGTGCTTTTTGCTTTGGCTTAACTCGATATATTTTTCTATGGTTTGGTTAATTTCATTTTCTTTGTTATCCAGCCTTGCCTGAGCTAACAAGCGGACATTCTCAATATTGGTATTTAATGCAAACTTTAAAATGCGGATCGCATTAGCTTCATCCATATATTTTGTGGATAAAATTAATTGCAAAAAACTTTCAGGGTCCTCATGGCGTAATAAATCTCGATAGTTTTTTTCATTATCAAGTGGTAATTCAAGCACATTGACCTCAGATGATTCTAATAATGCATCCACCTCTACTTCATGTTTTTCTTTTTCATTAACAAATACATGATGATGAGCGAAAACAAAGGCTCCAATAATGCCAATCACCGGTAAAACAAAGGTAAAGAAAAGAAGAAATCCGTAAAATAGCAATGTCGATTTTTTTATTGCTTTCTTTCTTAACAGAAGAGTAACTGCTAAAACACTAACAATGCTATGCAAAACAACCGCAGAAAATACATTATCATTAAAGAGTAGAATGACACTAACTACATCTGCAACTGCAATACCCACAAGTAGTGTAATAAGAATAAAAGGGAATTTTTGAATATTCATTACTGACGCACCTTGCTGAGTAGGTTAGCTAATACTTTGGGGTTCTCGTACTCACTAAAATATTTCGCTTTTATTTGAATACCAACAGATTTAAAAGTCTGCTTAAACTCTGCTTCAAACTGTCGTTGAAGCTTTCTGAGATAATACTGATTTTCTCTGGGATCAGAAATTGGCGTTAAAACCAATAAACGCAGGTTACTGTCTTCAATAATCCAGCGTTGATTCAAGCCTGCTGAATGAGCTTCAATAAATGCACAATAATCTCGTTGTTTTGCAGAATGAGAGAAGTTAAAACTAACTAAATGGGCATCTAAGTTGTGATGCATAATTAGCTTCAAGGAGGCATCAATCTCAGAAAATGCTTGCTTCCAGTGGCTTTGCTTTGTACCAACTTTCATGCCTGAAAGTAAATTAGCCACGTAGTTAGTAACGAGACTGAGAAGGTTGATATTTTGCTGATGAAATTCTGTAAATTTCATTTGTTTCACCGCCAATATTCCCCATATTTTATCTTGGGCATCAACAATGGGAATCACGGCTAAAAGATTGGTATTAATTTTGTCATAATGCTCAAGGTAGGCGGATTTTTTAATATTGACGGGCTTGGCTGTTTTTAAAGCTCGTGTTAATAGATCATCATTAGCAATCAACATAGGCATCTTGCCTTGTGTTACCAAAGGGCGTTCTAAAATACCAATGTTCTCATCAACTGCATAAACCCCTGCAATCTCAAGCCATTCATATTGACCTAATACCTCCAACATTTTCTTTGCAACAAAGCTCAGTGGATTCTTTTCACATTGTTCGATATTAGCTTGAATCAGCGATAAGGATTTGCGTAGGGAGAGCGTGGTATCAACAAAAGTATCTTCTAGCTGGGCATGGGATACCTGCAAAACACGATAAGCATTATCCAACTGTTTCATACGGGTGCTCATGTATTTCTTTTCTTGTGTTTGCACCGCAAAACGTTTCTTCCAAGACTCGATTATTTCTCCTGTAATCAAGCTTAGAATGATCATTCCACTAAACACATGTAGAGGAAATTGAGTAAGATCCCCCCCCTTTAAGTTGATATATACCAACATTAGTGCCGCAATCAGAAATAAGCTAATCATGCCATTCATCGTACCATAACGAAGTGCAATCAACAGCGGTGGCAAGATAATCCAAGGAAATCCAGCTTCAGTAAAAAATATATCACTGGGATTCACAAAAATACCAAACACAGGGATAATGATTGAGATCAATAAAATCTCAATATACGACTGCATATTGTACTCATTGTTTAGGCTATTTTCCGTATCAAATAGCATGTGTTTGATGGTATTGGTAATTGTCATTTTTATTATTAATTAACCACAGATGCACACAGATAAACACAGATGTTTTTTATTTGTTAATAATGTTTTATCTGAATTCTAGTGGTTTATTTATACCCATTTAATATTCGTTTTACTTCCACATGAGAATGTTTAAAATTGATCAAAAGTCCCAAATACAGCCTACTTGCTTTCAAGTAATTCATTAACTGAGCTTGATGAATATTTGTTAATTGCTCCACTATCTTAAGCTCTACAATAATAGAACCTTGGACTAATAAATCCGCATAATATTCCCCAACAATTTTTCCTTTATAATACACACTTAATGCTTGCTGTTGTTCAATATGCAATCCTCTAGATTTCAGCTCCAAAGCTAAAGCATTTTCATATACTTTCTCCAGAAAGCCAGCACCAAGTTGATTTGAAACAGCAAATGATGCTCCTATTATTTCTTTGCTAATTTGATTGCTTTTATCTGTGTTCATCTGTGTGCATCTGCGGTTAATCATATTATATTCCTATTAATAATTTTTGAATCAACCCCTGTGCTGTGCTACTTAAATTGCTGTACCCCCAACCTACTTTGGAGCCGGTTCGGTTGTAGATTACTTCTCCGCTTTGTAAATCAATAACGCTTATGGTGATTCCCACAGAGGGATCAGCATCTAGGCCTGTTTTGTACCGCCATTCGGTTACGTCTCCTGTTATTGCATAGCGAAAGCCTTGCTGTTCTGCCCATTTTCTTGCATTTTCTAAGCGTTTATTGTCATCCAGTAATAACAGCAAATCATCTTCATTTTGTGCAGGATAATGAGTTGGACGATAACCTTTGGCGAACAATATTGAGCTGGTGATACTTTCTGCTCGTTCCGCCGCTTTTGGTGTTTCTGCTAAGTTCTTAAAGGGTAACAAAGCCCAAGTGCCTGTTGCCTTAATCGGGTTTGTTGAATAATTAGGTACTGATACATTACTACAGGCACTTAGCCACAAAGCCATAATAATTGTTGCTATTATTTTCATTATTTTTCCTGTTATTCTTTTTATTATTCACTTTTTAGATGCCAGTTCCTCACTGCTCTATTCGGTATCTATCTTTATCCAAATCTGTATCTAGCCACTTGCGATATTGAATGGTAATGCCTTGATCAACTTGTCCATTTGAACCGGCCACCGTATTAACAAACGCAGTTGCACTTAGCTCATCATTGCCAAGTACACGGCTACCAACGGATGCCTCTAGGTTTACACCTACTTTATCTGTCGTAGACGATTTACCTAACCACGCATTTGCAGAATAACGGGGGGAATTTACCTTTGGCACACCTTGTCCTGGGCTGCCATGACTAAACCCTGCAACTAAACCAGCAGATTTAGGGGTTTCTGCAATAATAGTACCTTGCTCTCCCACTATCATCTTCACGCTATCTGGTAGCTCATCCACAGCTTGATTATTTTCAGCCTGAGCTTGAACACCAACATGCCAATGGCTGCTCCCCATTTTTTCTTTATGGATTAATGAGGCACTAACGCCATGACCGTCTGCCAAATCTTCGCCTTCTCGGGTATCAAAATTTTGCTGCCACACTGAGACATTGGCATAATTTTGTTTACCTAATTGAGCATTTATATCAGCCTTTATGCGATCCCGCTTGGCTAACATCCGTAGTGCTGAGCCTTCTGTTGCTACCTCATTTTTACCCAGCTCAATACCCGCGTTTAGCTTATCTGAGAATTGGTGCTGATACCGCATTTTGGCATAGTACAAATTTCCTTCTGCTCGATGATTAATACCCGCAGTGCCATCAAGTCGATTCTCATCATCCTTCCAGTGTGCTGTCGCAGAGATATCTGTTTCACTCTTTGTAAAATCATCATAGTTAAGGCGATTTTTACGGATAGCTAAATCATACCCGAAAGGAAAGTCCTCCTGCATACCTTGCCGATAAACGAAGCCTTCCGATTGCAAATTTAAGTTACCGAGACGTTGCTGTTTAAATTCAAATGCTAAATTACTGGCATAATCATCTGCTGTACTCAACGCTAACTGCCTTGCTTGCTCACGTTCTTTAGGTAGACGTTTTTCGCTAATACCTTTTAGAGCTAAGTAATAGGCTTGCTTTTCTCTACCTGAAGCCAACAAAGCAGAAACACGATTCTCCAACGTGATGCCCTTGCTATTTGCCAGTAGTTTATCAAGACCTTTCTTATCCTTTCTTTTGATAGCAATCGCTAGGAGCTGCCATAGCGGTGTTTTTAGCCGCTGTTCATGGGCTTTTACTAATTGGTAGCGAGCTTTATCATCCTGCTTAGTGCTTAACATCCATGCTATAGCGATTTCATTTAAGCGGGTTGCATCTTCAGTCTGTGTGTAATCGCTTTGTAACTGCTGATAAAGTTTTTCAAATTCTTCTAATTTACCGTAGCGTTGCACTACACCTAAATATTGAAATAAAGCCTCTTTGCGTTGTGCATCGCTAATTTTATGCTTACGCAAGAAGCGACGTAAATTATGCAAAGCAAAACGGCGAATACGATAAGCGCTATCCCTTTTTTTCAGACGATCTAGCTGGTCGGCATAGCTCAGCAACATAGCGAAATCATTGCGATTTTTATCAATATAATGTTTGTACCAAGGCAGACTAGCTCGAACTTCATCCAAAGCTTGCAAACCTAAGGCGTAGGATGCCCAAAGCTTTTCTTCTTTTGCTGCTATAGATTGCCAGTTAGCTAAGGTTTTTCGTAACTGATTTTTTTGTTTGGTCTGTGTCAGTATCCACAAAATACCTTGTTTTGCTGTAATAGAGCTTGGTTTTATTGCTAGTATTTTTTCGTAATAAGCTTGCGCTTTATCATATTGCTTTGCTTTGCTTGCTAGTTGTGCTCGTAACTGCCAATAGCCAATATTAGTCTCGAATAATGACTCATTTTGCATAGCAATTTTCAAGAAATAATTGAGGTCGCTTGTTAAACGCTGTTCAAATGCCACTTGTAAAGCTTGCAATAGCAAATCACTGTTTGCAGTATTATTCCATGCTGCTTGATACGTCTGCATTGCCGCTTGGTAATCATGCTGCTTCAAATAGATGCTACAAATACGTTGGTAGTAAGCCACCTGTGATTTTTTATCTGCACCTTGTAACAAAAAATTATAATGTTCTAATGCCAAATCAAAACGCTCAAACTCCCACGCCAGCTCCGCCACGACTTGATGCTGAAAGCGATTATTCAACACGATATTGGGATAGCTGTCATAAACTTGTATTACCTCCGCTTTTCGCCCTAAATTCCAGAGGATTTCCAGCTTGGCTAATACTGTAATATTAGTTGCACCAAATTTCTTTTCAATTTTATCCCATGTTAGCAAAGCAATATCTGGCTGATCTTTTTGTAGCGACGCCAAACGCTTCCATAGCTCAAGACTAGCATTATGTTTACGCAAATAATGAGCCAAAAAAGTCTCTGCTTTGCTCGTTTCCTTTCTTTTGTAGTAATACGTTACGATGTCTTGTATTGCTTGTTCTGGTAATTTTTGTTGTTTATTGAGTTGCAATAGAATCTTTAAGCCCACTCCCTGTTCTATCGTCGCTTGAGCTAGTCGAATAATATGCTTTTGATATTCTAATTTTGGCGATTGTTTATTAATTGCCTGCCACTGCCGAAGAGCCGCAAGATCATGACCTTGATGCTCTTGAATAAATGCTAGTTCTTTTTGTACGGCAATATTATTTGGTTTAATTGCTAATACTTTATGGATATAAACCAATGCCTGAGTAAAGTTTTTTTCTCGAATTTCAATATCTGCTTGGCGTTGCAATGCTATAACATCATCAGGATGTTTCTCTAAATAACGCACATTCCAATCCCTTGCTGCCTGTGTATCTTTTGCGGCTAAAGCAATATTAATTCCCTTTTTTAATAGCTGTTCATCATCACTGTGTTTGGCAATTAGTGTTTTTACAGGCACAAGGGCTTGCTTGGGTAACTCACCATCACTTAAAGCTTCATATTGTCTATATTTAAGACGCTCAATTTCAGCAGGATTGGTAGTTAATTTTTCTGCCTGCGAAAAATACTCAGAGGCCTGTTTATATTCCGTATTGGAAACCGCCCATACACCTGCTTTTTCATACCAGCGTTTCGCATGTTTTGGGTCAACTTCAGCAAGACGAGCATAAATACGATGAGCAATCGAGGGACGACCTATATCTAAGCTGATTGCAGCTAATTTTTCTAATTCCATAGGGTCATCAGGAAGATCACTTTCAATACCTTCAATAATATTTTGCACAACCGCCTTATCGCCCATTTTTGTTGCAGCATTAAGCCAAGCATACAGATATGTTTTGTATTCGGGGTCATTGCTAGCATAAGCGGTTGCTAGTTGGTAAGCCTTAATTGCATCAGAATAATATTGAATTTGCATAGCCTTACTACCCGCCTTATCTAGCCAATCCAAACGATTATCAGTATCCACTTCTGATAATCGAAAATAGGTTTGAATTGCTTGGGGAATTAAACCAAATTCAAGGCTAGATTGAGCAAGTAAACGTAACTCTTGTACTGAAAGCTGATCTAATTGATCAAAGCGTTGTAACTCTGCTCTTGCTTCACCAAGTGGACGATCAATTTCTTCACCATCATGTTGGCTGATATAATATTCATCCAAATGGGACTGCAACATCCACAGAGCTGCTTCCTTGCGTTCATTTTCATCAATATCATCCGCAAGTTTTGTTGCTAGCAGCTGACGTGCCTCCCGCCACATACCTTTACTGGAAAGAAATTCAACGGTATCCAATACCTCACGCGAGCTTACTGATTGCCGATTAAGCATCTGCTCATACTTTAGCTTTACAGGGTCTTTAAATAAGGTTTTTAAATCTTCAGCTGTTTTATTACCTGAAAACAAGGTTTCTTTTGATGGATAAAGCATAAACAACAGAAAAATCACCACGGCAGCCAGTAGGGTAAAACCTACGGGCGTAATTAGCAGTTCTTGCTGTTTATGTTTTTTGGAAGATAAATCCACCATCCCTGTTTGCTCTTTTTATTATTACTTATGAAGGCGGATAGTGAACCTTCATATTATCCAGTTCAAACTATTCCGATGAGACGTACTATCAAAACTGAAACAAATACACATCCTACAAGAACCATTCATCTCTCCTTAAGTATTGATATTTAAGGCTTATTTTTCTAAAAAACTGATCAATAAACGAACTAAGATAAGCCTTTTTTGTCTTATTTTCCGTATATAATAGGGCAAACACAACAAATCGGGCTTGTTGGTTTCATGGATCAACATAATTCTAAGTTTGATCTAATTCGGATGAAATTCAGGATAACAAAAGGACTTTCACAATAAACTCGTGCAAATGAGTGTCTTAGGCAAATCGTTTTGGGAAAACGAAACTTAAGACATAGGGCGAAAGATTATTTATCACCATTCAATGGGCTGAAGCGTGATAAAAGGGGATTCAAAATGGCTAATGAAACCGTTAATAGGCAAGCTCTTGCCACGGATTATACTAAAAAAATACAACAGGCTAGAGCCGAAATAGTTAGATTAGACCGTTATCTCAAAAGAGATAACCAGACAGGCTTAAATAAGCTAGAAAGCTATTTGATCACGTTGCAAAAGCATCCAGCAGCGAATAATGCACAACACCCCGACCATCAGTTAATTAACAATAAAATTAAAGCGACACAATTTAATTTAAACTTAATCGCACGGCCTAGTGATTTTCCTGCTCAACAAAAATCATATATTGACCGCTATGACTTAGCATTAAACAATTTAGCCAAATATACAGAACTACTTGCAAACCTTCCAAAAGATGCAATACCAGCAGCCAGATCAAATACAGCAACACCGCATATTATACCTCGTGCTGCAACGGTGACATTGGGTGAAACAGCTATCTTTTCCGTCGAAGCTTCTGGCCTTGAGATTAAACATTACTATTGGATGTCTGGCGGACAAAAACAAGCAGGTGGCAAAACTTTTCGATTAGATACTCAGCAAGTGAGCTTAGGACGACATGAAGTCAAAGTTTCTTTAACGCTGAAAAATAGCCAAGGCAAACCACCAATACTGATTCGCACACATTTCGATGTAATAGAGGCACCTTCCTCTACTTTATTTAAACAAGCCGATATTGCACTACAGCAGAAGGGTAATAGCATCACGATGCACTGTGGATTTTTAGGGCAAGAACGAGCTTTTTATAATTGGTTAGCTGATAGTTTTACTAGCAATTTCCGCAAAGTTAGCAATGGAAGTAATAACCCAAACTTTGAGCTTAATCAACTCCCAGCTGGACAATATCGTATCCGCTTAGGCATCACCTACAAAGGCACGACTCGACGCTTAGAAAAACGATTTACCATTGGCAATACGACAAAAACAAGGAATGATACAACACCATCCACCGATACATTTGTCTTAGATGTTGCCAAAACATTTATCGCAAGCAATAGCAATCAAGACTCAGCCCACAATGCTATTATTCGCTACCTGCTTTCTACAACATACATAAATTCATACAAGCGAGCTTATGATGTAATTAGAGATAAAAATGGTCATTCCAGAGTCAACAGCCCTCTTTACCAAGTTCGTAACCGCGGCGATCTGCTCTCCGTTTCTAGTAGCGACTTTTTTATTCGCGACTTTATGCAATTGCAAACACAAGGAGGAAGCAAATCTTCACCTTATATTATTGGTGACAGCCAATCTGGTCGTCGTCAACGTAATGGCTTATCAATTATCGATAAGGCAGCAGAATCTGGATTTTCTGATAATTTCGATCAACTTGTCGAAAAAATTAACAATACGCCAATAATGAGGCAGCACCCAAATAAAGTATTCCGCTTTGAGCGAGTTGCCCATCGCGATGCAATCCAACTTGTACCTTATGCTGGCAATTACTCTCAATTCTATGGAATGGCGATGCGTAACGTCATCATCAACGGCAATACCATTTCATCCACCGCTGCACTGCAAGGTATTTTTGCAACAGACGGTGTTTTTCAAAACTTACAAATCACCAACAACAGTATTGAAACAGCAGGCAAACATACGATTTCTATCAGCGGAATGCTCAGTGGAAAAATAGATGGCAATACTGATCTGCAAGGTAACTTATTAACTGCGGATAAAATCACACTCTATCCCCTACGCATTGGCGGTGCTGCGAATATCTATGTAATGAGCTTTCGTAATGCTCGTGGCGTAAAACGTGGTGATGCGGATTATTACGCCTATGAAACAATCAAAGGCAATCAAGCTATCGATGATAGAAGGCAAAAGCAAGACCACCATAATGCCAGTTATTGGAAGAATGTTGATCTGCTTGCACTACAACGACTGTTTCCAGCAAGTTTTGATAAAGTTAAACAGTTAGAAAAAGAACGAAATCAATTACTTGCTCAAATGCAAGAAAGCAATGCAACATCATCTGAAATTCAATTTACGCGACAAAACTATCATGCAATGATCAAGGACACATGGAATACAATGATGCTAACCGTTGCGGAGCCTGTTTAGACTCTAATGGCAAGGGGTAAGTTTGAGCAAACCCAGCAACAAGATGACCTGAGTTTGGCTGTAATTTGATTAAACTAAAATCAGCCAAACCTCTTAATAACTCCACTGTCTTGCCAAAATCATTCTGCATTTGATCAAGGATAGTATTGTAACGAGGATCATCACGTAGAATTTCAGAAGCTGAACATTGATATACAATACGATAACGTGCAAACAGTTGACGGCTATCTTGCTCATCCTCAATAATCATCACCCCTGCTCTCCCTGTTTCCAAAAGATTTTGACTATGTACTGCCAAACCACTGACAAAAATAAACAAATCGCCCTGCTCATTGCGAATAAAGGGAGCATAACTCGCATTGGGTTCACCCTGCTTATTAACAGTTGATAGCTGTAAGGTATGAACCCTACTAAAAAGTAAATCATAAATTTCTTGAGGATTTTTCATTGCACTCTCCTATTTCTATCCGCATAAGTAGGAGAACATAATTAATTTAACAAAATTTACGAAGGATATTTTTTGCTAGTCAAGTTATTGTCGAAGAAGCATAGCCGAGCTACGCGACTGAGAGAATGGCTTGACTAGCGGAAAATAGACCAGCAAATTGTTAAGTTAATTAT
>JALVRY010000194.1 GCA_027024625.1 Thiotrichaceae bacterium | reverse complement strand
ATCCATTTCTAAGATGAGTCGCAACACACCATGTGCAGCAGGGTGAGCAGGGCCAAAGTTCAGCGTAAAGTTACGAATTTCAGGCATTAGTCTTCTACCTCATCGGCCGCTGAAAAGCGTTGATCATTACGTTTCATACGTGGTGTTAACACTCTTGGTTCAATCGTTACAGGCTCGTAAACCACGCGTTGCTTTTCTTCGTCGTAACGCATTTCCACGTGACCTATCAATGGGAAGTCCTTACGGAACGGATGCCCGACAAAACCGTAGTCTGTCAAAATTCGACGTAAATCTGGGTGACCACTAAATAACACACCAAACAAGTCAAAAGCCTCACGCTCATACCAGTTGGCTGAACTCCAAATATCAACCACAGAATCAACCTTCGGGAAGTCATTATCCTCACAAAAAGTTTTCACGCGAATACGTAGATTGTTTACCACAGATAAGAGATGCACGACAACAGCAAAACGTTTGCCATCATATTCTGTTTTCTCAAACTGCCGATCAAAATCAAAACGAGCCGATGTATTGGCTTTAACGCCACGGCTAAAACCTTCGACTTTTGTATCCCATTCCACATCACCGTAGGCAATATAATCAACAGCACACAAATCTATCAATTGATCAAACTTTGTTTTTGGATCATCACGAAGCCCAATACAGACATCTAAGTAATCTGCTGCTTTGACTTCTATCGTCAATTCATCAAAAGCAATCGTTGCTTGTTGAATTTTGCTACCAAATATTTCGACTAAGTAGTCTTGTAGTTCATTCATACCCTTGATCATGCTGTTTCCACACGTGCAATTGTATTCGTTCTTTTTATTTTGTTTTGGAGTTGGATAATACCGTACAACAATGCCTCTGCAGTTGGTGGACAACCTGGCACATAAACATCAACAGGAATGACACGATCACATCCGCGAACAACAGAGTATGAGTAGTGATAATAACCACCACCATTAGCACAAGACCCCATTGAGATAACCCAACGTGGCTCTGCCATTTGATCATAAACTTTGCGAATAGCAGGAGCCATTTTATTAGTGAGCGTACCCGCAACAATTAGCACGTCCGATTGACGTGGACTTGGGCGGAATACAATACCGAATCTATCCAAGTCATACCTAGCTGCACCCGCTTGCATCATTTCGACTGCACAACAAGCCAAACCAAAAGTCATTGGCCACATTGAGCCTGTTCTTGCCCAGTTAATTAGCCCGTCCAGCTTCGTTGTCATGAAGCCTTCTTTCATTACACCTTCTATTCCCATTCCAAAGCTCCTTTTTTCCACTCGTATATAAAGCCGAGAATAAGAATTCCCAAGAAGATAGCCATTGCGATAATCCCAAATGCACCAATTTTATCTAGCACAATTGCCCACGGAAATAGGAAGGCTATTTCAAGATCAAAAATAATAAAAAGAATTGCCACCAAATAGTAGCGAACATCAAATTTGATACGTGCATCTTCGAAGGCCTCGAAGCCACATTCAAAGGGGGAATCTTTTTCTGCATAGCCTTTGTTTGGCCCCAATAACAGACCAAGCACCAAAAGCACTGTTGCTAAAACAAAACCAATTCCCAAGAAAACGAGAATTGGAAGATACGCTTCAAGCATAATTTCTCCCTAGGTTTAAAAACAAGTCCATCAAACTTATTTCTTTTATATTTTATTATGCTGACAAAACAACCAACCCCATTGCCTTTTTGCCACCTCAACACCCACAAAGGATATGAACATCGAATAAACACTAGTCGAATATACATTGATTTACAATACAACCACAACCCTACCCAGAGGGATATAAAGGGAGTTTTGATATTGCCATCAACAATTTTCATCGGCAATTATTCTAATCTGGAAATTCGACCACTCTGGCAGAAATTATAGGCAATTATAAGAAGAATAAGATTTTTCCCATTATTTATCATATGCTTGCAGATGAGTTTCTTATTTATTGAGTAACTCTTAATAACTTAAACAAAAAAACTTGAGGAGAAATTGGATGGATATTACGGCACTTATTATTATGTTAGCCATTGGAGCAGTTGCTGGCTGGTTAGCGGGAATATTAATGAAAGGCGGTGGATTTGGTCTCATTGGCAATATTGTTGTTGGTATTGTTGGCTCAATAATTGGTACATTTGTAGGAGGCATCGTATCTGGAGCAACAGGCCTAAGTATCTCTGGCTTGCTTGGCACCCTGATCTGGGCAACCATTGGCGCTATCATTTTATTATTCGTAATAGGTTTATTTAAAAAAGTGTAACCCTATTTACCATGATCAAAATGCAGTACATAGGCGTACTAAATAAAAGAGGAGTAATTAAATTACTCCTCTTTTTGCAATAACCATAATAAGCAATTACAGCATTCTTAAGGAAACTCTGATCAAGTCATGAGTCGTTTTCCTGAGGTTAAAATCCGCTCATTTTCTGCTATAAAATCTCCCAACAGAATAACTATTACTCGATTTTCTATCAAAAAATGAACAAATTTTTCCTCTCAGGAAATTCGACCCGACTTGATCAGAGTTTCCTTAATTAAGCACCTCCAATTTTACTAGTGCCGTCCCCCTTTTTATCATTCCTAATTTTTTGGCTGCGGCAAAAGAGACATCAACAATACGCCCCTTAGAATAAGGCCCTCTGTCATTGACACGCAATATAACCGAACGCCCATTACTTTTATTTGTGATCTTAACATTTGTCCCAAAAGGCAGGCTACGGTGAGCACAAGTCATTGCATTCATATTGAACCTTTCCCCACTCGCCGTCTTTCGACCATGAAAACGTCTCGCATAATAAGAAGCCTTACCATGCTGCACCTTTGATGCGTGAGATTTTCTCCCTTTATTAGTTTTAGTTGAAGCTACACGTGGAATCGATGCCAATAAGTTCTTCACCCCCTTTCTTGTTGGAATATATTGAGACACCGTCTTTTGCGCCCTTGACGGCCAAGTCGATATATTGGTTTTTCGACTCACTTTCATCAACATCTTTGTATTTGGATACCAGTCTAAATTCAATACCTTCGCAGCATCAGGCGACAAAAGTAATTTATTTTGCTGATTTTTAGGCGTGCGACCAATGACTCTTGCTGATATATGCTGATGCGTTACTGGATTTATGACATCTACCTGACTTCCAACTGGTAGATACGCATGCAATGCTGTAATACCAGTCCCCGAAAATTGCTCAACACTAATCGGTTTCGCCATGGTTTTAGCAATTATCGATCCATACCCCAGCGTTTGATATTCCCTTTGGGGATTTGCTGTGTTTGTGCAGGCAGCTAACGAGAACAGTGATGCAATGATAAATACTGCTCGAGGTAAGATCATTTTATGAAAGAAAATAGAATTCATTTTGTAGCCCTTTTGCAACAAATTATTGTGAAAATACAACAACCTTCCGTTGCTTTTTTGATTATTTTAAAATAACTAATGAACCCATCATTAATTTTCCATCTTTCAGCCCGAAATACTAAAAACTCACTTGCATCTTCCCAAATGCTTGCTAGTCTAAACCGCACTGCTTCTTGATAACACGGATTCATTGGGGATTATCAAGTGCAATTTAGACGAATAGCTACCTGATAACCGCAACCATCAGATAGCAAACAGGGACGAAAAGTTCCCAAAAACATGAAATGGAACTCAATGCTTTTTAGATAATCCATACTCCAAATTCACCTAAAAAGTAACAAAATTAAGGCTACTCTCAACAATGAAATATTGGCATTTACCTAGCACTCTATTAACGTGCATACTCATCAGCTCGTGCAGTTCAAATAGCAGCATCCCTGAAGCAAATCCAAACTATCATGCACCTGCCCAAAAAACTCAGGTGAAAGTTTATCGCGCTCCACAGTGGCGTTATACGCAACCTTCTGCAAGACAAACAACAAGACCCATAAAACGACAAACACCACGTTATCAACACTCATATGCAACTCGCAACACACCGACTAATACTAATAGATATGCAAAAGGCAACTTCAACAACCAACAAGGCAGTATTAGGCAGCTTCCCAGCTCAGTTGTTCGCGCGTTAAGCTCTCAAGGCATTTCAACACGCGGTATGAGTGTCTACATTCAAGCTGTTAACAATCCAAACCCTCTTCTTACTTTTCAAGCAGATACACCTCGCAACCCTGCATCTGTTATGAAATTAGTCACCTCATATACTGCACTTGGAGTACTTGGCCCAAACTATCGTTGGCCTACAGAAGTTTACACGACAGGATCAATTTCTGGTGGAACACTTCGGGGCGATTTAATACTTAAAGGCTATGGTTCACCTGATTTTAAGCCTCAAGATTTACAACAAATTTTACAGGGCATTCGAAGTAAGGGCATTCGAAATATTGAAGGTAATTTAGTCTTTGATAACAGCTATTTTTCTATTCCAAGACAAAGTGCTGGTGCATTTGATGGACAACCACACAAACTCTATAACGCACAACCAGATGCATTATTATACAATGAAAGAATCTCGTGCTTTGTCATTCGTCCCGCTGGTGGAAAAGTTGATGTATCCTGCCCGACTCCGGCTAAAAATGTCAGAATCATAAACAATATTCAGGCTACCAATGGCCCCTGTAGAGGCAGCAATGCAAGCCCACACATGAGTATTATCCCTCAAGGGCGAAATGTTACCGTGCGATTTACTGGCCGCTATTCCACGCGATGCGGACAAAGAAAATATTTTAAAGTAGTTTCAGACCCCGCCAATATGTTATTTGCAGGCATTTGGAAAACATGGGTAGGGCAAATGGGCGGCTCTATTCGCGGCGGCTTTGCTCAACATAGGACACCCGCAAACGCACAACTACTTTATACTCATTTATCGCGTCCATTACGTGATATTTTGCCTACCATAAATAAGAAAAGTAATAATGTTATGGCGAGACAATTACTATTATCCATTGCCGCTAAACGATACGGCAGCCCAGGCACACCAAGCAAAGGAGCGAGAGCAGTACACGACTGGCTGCAAAGTCGTGGCTTAAATTTCCCCGAATTAAGAATCGAAAACGGTTCTGGCCTAAGCCGCATTGCAAAAGTCAGTGCAAGGCATATGGGGCAGTTACTTTCCGATGCGTATAAAAGTCCCTACCGAAATGACTTTATTCGATCACTAGCAGTTATGGGCGTTGACGGCACATTAAAAAAACGTCTAGTTAACTCTGCATTAAGAGGCAGAGGAAATTTCAAAACTGGCTCACTTAAAAATGTTCGTGGTATTGCAGGATATGTAAGAGCCACAGATGGACAGACCTATATCGTCTCTGTATTACACAACGATCCAAAGGCGAGAAGCAGAGGTAGAGCCGCACATGATGAAGTTATCAAGTGGGCTTTCACGCATCCTAGACAATATGCAAGCAGGTAGAAAATACCCGCAAAGAATATAAAAACATAATTTATTCCTGAATCCGTGGCTCCAATGCGGATAAGAGGGCGTAAGATATTGGTTTCACAGTGGATTTTAAAAAATCTTAGCTTCACCCTTAGGTTAAGCGGGCATTTTTTAAACCGC
>JALVRY010000193.1:1190-1742 GCA_027024625.1 Thiotrichaceae bacterium | reverse complement strand
CCTTATATTCTGGTGTCATGGTTTCTTTATCGCCAACATCTCCAGTAATTATATTAATAAAAACATCAGGTTGATGAAAGGTAGTACGTACCACACCGGGTTTTACGGTATAATTTAGTTTTACAGGAATATGTACACTGCCTCTATCAGAAAATATACGAACAGAATCGCCAGCGGAAATTCCTTTTTTGCCAGCATCTAAAGGATTTATTTCTAAATAATCTTGAGGTGAAAGCCTTTGATTGTCCGTTCTACGAGTCATTGTGCCAGAATTATAATGTTCTAACAGTCTAGCGGTAGTAAGGATAAATGGATATTTTTCACGATGTTCTACTAATTCTGGAGTTTCTTCAAAATCAAAATTATGAAACTTCCCTTTGCCACGTTTAAAGTCACCATCAATATGAAGCATTTTAGTATCCGTTCCATCTTTTAGTACTGGCCATTGCAATCCGTTTTTATCCAAACCATCCCACGTAACACCGTTCATAAAGGGGATTACATCAGCAATTTCTGCTAAAATTTTTGGAGCATCATAGCTGTGTCCTGTGG
>JALVRY010000193.1:0-1180 GCA_027024625.1 Thiotrichaceae bacterium | reverse complement strand
ATAATAATCTGCCCGTCGGGTTTAGAATTCCCTATCGGTTCAACTACTTTGTTTACACGCTGTACACGTCGCTCACCATTGGTAAATGTTCCGTTTTTTTCAAAGTATGAAGAGGCAGGGAGAACCACATCTGCCATTTCTGCGGTGGCAGACATGAACAATTCTTGAACAATTAAAATATCTAACTTTTCAAATGCTTTACGGATATGATTAGAGTTAGGATCGGTCATCAGTGTATCTTCACCAACAATCCATAATGCTTTAAAATCGCCATCCATAGTTGCAGTAATCATTTCAGGAATTTTTAAGCCTTCTTTGGTTGGCATTTTTACACCGTATTTATCGGTAAAATAATTTTGTACTTCCACACTATTTACATCCATATAACCAGCAGTTTGATGAGGTTGTACACCCATATCAGCAGCACCCTGAACGTTGTTTTGTCCACGTAACGGATTTAACCCAACACCATTTCTACCAATATTTCCTGTCATCATTGCAATATTTGATAATAACATAACAGTTTTACTTCCTTGAAAATGTTCAGTAACACCTAAACCATGAAATTCCATAGCATTGTTTGCAGAAGCATAAGCTATAGCGGCATCACGTACCAATGCTTTAGAAACACCTGTTAGCTTTTCTAATTCATCCATATCTAAATCAGAAACATGGACTTTGAAATCAGTATAATACTCGGTATATTTTGAGATAAATTGAGGATTTACTAGATCTTCTTTGATAATATAATGCGCCATCATATTTAAAATGGCAACATTGGTTCCTGGTCGTAACTGTAAATGATAGGTGGCGAGTTTTGCCAATTTGGTTTGCACAGGGTCAACCACAATACTGGTAACACCTTGCATAAATAATTGTTTGATCTTAGCTCCAGTTACAGGATGCGCTTCAGTAGGATTAGCGCCAAATAAGAAAATAGCATCTGTTTGGTCTAAATCCTCAATTGAATTTGTTGCTGCGCCTGTACCAAATGCTTGCTGCATACCATAAGCAGTAGGAGCGTGACATACTCTGGCACAGCCATCTATATTATTGGTGTTTATAACGGTTCTTATAAATTTTTGCATGAGGTAATTCTCTTCATTTGTGGCTCTTGATGATGAAATGCCACCAATGCTGTTTGCACCAAAATCGACTTTAATTTGGGTGAGTTTAGTAG
>JALVRY010000192.1 GCA_027024625.1 Thiotrichaceae bacterium | reverse complement strand
AACGATAGTGAATACGGCCTCATAAAATGGCATCAACAACGCCGCTTTGGTCGCACAGGTAATATCAGTTTTAATAACCCTTGTTTTGTCAAATACGCTGAATCCTTCGGAGCAAAAGGCTACCGAGTAGAATCTGCCGATGAGCTATTACCTACCATAGAAAAAGCATTCGATGATAATACCGTTGTGATTATCGATGTACCCGTTGATTATTCTGAAAATATGAAATTAACAGAGAAATTAGGGCATTTGGTTTGCCCAATCTAAATCTGCGACTTTACAGCATCGTAGTGCAGCCGAAGATTTTAGTTAAACTAAAAAATACCGCTGATTACATTCTGAAAAATATTTAGCCCATTTTGATTTACATGAGGCCTGATCATTTTTTATTGGCTTTTCAGTTGTGTTCTTGCTGTTAGATATTATTGGCTGTTGATGAGCCTCAGAAATATTGTGGTAGCTCATCACAGGAATCATTGTTATTAAGCAGTATGCGAGAATATAAATTTTTGTCATATGTCACCTTCCATTTTTTCATTATGACTTCATAAAAGGAAGTTAGTTGAAAGGTGTAGATAGTTGGCTAAGTCTGCATGACGAGAAGTTTATCTGAAAATATAAGCCTATTGTAGAAAAGCTGAATTCGGCTAGCATTCCAACAATATTGATTTGTTGGAATGCTAGTACAGTAAAGAATGGTGTAACAATCCCCATAAAAACACTCTGTTCAATACAATATAAAATTGTATGACAAAATTGGGAACAGTCTCAATTATAAGCGATGTACTCCATCTAATTGCTGCATACGGCGCTCATACTTAGTCACATTTTTACTAACACGCTTTCTACCTTTAAGACGACCAAATAAGTACCCCAGCAGAAACATAACAAACAGCATTCCAAGTATTTCTATACTTGCTGATTCCCCATTGTGATCGGTAAATATTGTTTTTAACATGACTATTCCTTTTAAATCTCAATTATTTTGTTATGGCTTCTAGTTCTACGCGGCGATTTTTGTTTCTACCTGCTTCACTTCTATTGCTCCACAAGGGTTGGCTCTCGCCCTTTGAGTCTGTTTTTACTCTATCCGCAGGCGCACCTTTTTCCACCAATATTTTCTTAATTGTTACAGCCCTCCGTAAGCCTAAAGACTTGTTACGTTTAGCATCACCCTTGCTATCGGTATGCCCTGTTAATTTTATTATCAACTTGTCATCCGCTTTAAGAGCTGCAACTACTTTATCAAAATATTGCGTTGCATCATCCGTTAGATCAGCCTGTTTAGACGAACTATATGGGAAATAAATTCTTATTTTTTCAATTTTATCGCTAGTAGCTGAATCATTTGACACACCATCTATACGAATCTTATTAGGATCATTAGCATCTGCACTTTTGCTGGCTTCAGAATCTGCTGCGTTCTGCTGCTCTGTTGTCGCAGTAGCCGCATCATCTGAACTATCCGTAGCGTCCGCTGTTGTACTCTCTGAATCTGCCGAGCTATCCGTAATGTCTGCTGTTACACTCTCTGAGTTTGTCGAGCTATCGGTAGCATCCGCTGTTGTATTCTCTGAGCCTACTGGGCTATCCGTAGTATTTTCTGTTACCGTTGTATCAGCCAAGTCGGCAGATTTATTATCGGTATTTGTATCATTGGCATCCGTGCTTGTGGTATCACCATCAGCTGTATCACTTGAAACTTCTGTAGCTGCAGTATCCGAACTCGAATCAGATGCAACCTCTGTGTTTACAGCTGGCTCTTGCGAATCAGTATTATTTTCCGTCGAATCTTTTGTATCACTCGATGAAGGTGAATTATCAGTCACTACTACATCATCAGCTGTTTCCGTTTTGGCATCATTAGCTTCCTGATCTTGATTCGATTCATTATCACTAGCGGTTACATCCGTATTGGAAGTTGTTGCTTGATCAGTAGCTTCTGTTGTAGTTGATTCAGATTCATTTTTTGACGTATCAGCCGCACTCAAATCAACAGGTTCACCTTGATTACTAGTACTTTCATCATTTGATTTTAAAGGCTCACTTGATGATTCTTCAGCTGGTACCTTTGTCTGGCTTACATTCGCTTCGCAGTATCCCTTAATATCACAGACATACCACCACCAACTAAAACCACCCCAAAGCAACGTGGCTACTAATACTAATGCTCTCATTGTTATCCTTTTCTCAATTTCTGAAGTTGAGCTGATAAGTTCCTATTGTGGCGTATAATACACCTTCTGCTTTTTGCAACAAAGAGCAATTTATTTGCTACATATCAACAAAGGGTAAATTCATTGCCCCAAAATCGCTCTGAAACAGAAATTAGTTCAGATTTTTTACGCAGTTGCTTCCTCGTTACTTTAACTAAATGATATACTACCGCGTTTTTTTCGCGGAGTTGTTCGGATGTCGCAAAATATCCTAGTCTTACCTGGTGATGGAATTGGCCCTGAGATCGTTGCTGAAGCGGTTAAAGTTTTAGATGTTCTTCAAGCTGACTATGGCTTGGATATTGAGCTAACTGAAGGATCCATTGGTGGAGCTGGCTATGATGCAGCAGGACACCCCTACCCTGACGAAACCAAGCTTCTTGCCCGTAAAGCAGACGCAATTTTATTAGGTGCAGTGGGAGGCTATGAATATGACAAGCTACCTCGTGAGGTTCGACCAGAACGCGGTTTGTTAGCAATTCGATCTGACTTGGATTTATTCTCAAATCTGCGTCCTGCAATCTTAACAGAAGAGCTTGCCGATGCCTCTTCACTAAAACCTGAAATCGTTGCAGGCTTAGACATTATGATCGTCCGCGAACTAACCGGTGGAATTTACTTCGGTAAACCTCGTGGTATTCGCACGTTAGACAACGGTGAGCGAGAAGGCTACAACACATTAGTGTATCGCGAGTCTGAAGTTGAACGTATTGCTCGTTCTGCTTTTGATATTGCAATGAAACGCGGTAAACGTGTTTGTTCTGTTGATAAAGCCAATGTGCTCGAAGTTTCTGAACTTTGGCGTGAAGTTGTTGAGACAGTGGCAGAAGATTATCCACAGGTGGAACTTAGCCATATGTATGTGGACAATGCTGCCATGCAATTGGTAAAAGACCCCAAGCAGTTTGATGTCATTGTCACCAAGAATATGTTTGGCGATATTTTATCGGATGCTGCCGCTATGTTGACAGGTTCTATCGGCATGTTGCCTTCTGCATCACTCAATGCAAAAGGTATTGGTATGTATGAACCGATTCATGGTTCAGCTCCTGATATTGCAGGTCAAGGTATTGCTAACCCACTCGCGACTATCATGTCAGTATCAATGATGTTACGTTATTCATTGGATAAAGTTGAGCTAGCAGATAAAGTGGATGCCGCTGTTAAATCTGTATTGCAACAAGGTTTACGCACTGCCGACATTTATGTCGAAGGCACTGAACAAGTTGGAACTGCAGCAATGGGTGATGCCGTTGTTGCCGCATTGAAAAATTAAGGAAGAAAAAATGTCTAAAACATATGATGTTGCCGTCGTTGGCGCAACGGGAGCCGTTGGCGAAACTATGCTATCCATATTGGCAGAGCGTAATTTTCCCGTTGGCAAAGTTTACGCTCTTGCGAGTGAGCGTTCCGTAGGAAAACCTGTCTCCTTTGGTAATAAGACCTTACGTGTTGAAAACCTAGATACCTTTGATTTTTCTAAAGTACAAATTGGCTTATTTTCACCAGGCGGCGCAATTTCTGCTATTTACGCTCCTAAAGCAGCGGAAGCAGGCTGCGTGGTAATCGATAATACTGCACACTTCCGCTATGACGACGACATCCCTCTTGTTGTACCCGAGGTGAACCCTCATGCCGTTGGCGATTATACCAAAAGAGGCATTATCGCTAATCCAAACTGTTCAACCATCCAAATGCTAGTTGCTCTAAAACCCTTACACGATGCAGCAAAAATCACACGGATGAATATAGCGACTTACCAAGCAGTATCAGGAACAGGCAAACCGGCAATTGAAGAGTTAGCAGGTCAAACCGCCAAATTACTCAATGGACAAGAAGCTGAAGCAAAGGTCTACCCTAAACAAATTGCATTTAACTGCATCCCTCAAATTGATGTATTCCTAGAGAATGGTTACACCAAAGAGGAAATGAAGATGGTTTGGGAAACCCATAAAATCATGGAAGATCCCGATATTCTGGTTAATCCTACCGCTGTTCGTGTACCTGTCTTCTTTGGACACTCTGAAGCCGTTCATATAGAAACACGCGACAAACTGACCGCAGAACAAGCCCGTGAAATACTGACCAATACTGATGGTATTATCGTGATGGATGAACATAAGGACGGCGGATATCCAACAGCAGTCACAGAAGGTGCAAATAATGACCCTGTATATGTTGGTCGTATTCGTGAAGACATTTCTCATGAATCAGGAATTAACTTATGGATTGTTGCTGATAATGTTCGCAAAGGTGCCGCTCTTAACAGCATTCAAATTGCAGAAGTATTGATTCGCGATTACCTGTAAGAGAATTTAGGACCAAATTGATCAGACCATTCTGAAAACTATCAACAAGGGTTATTTTTTCTCTGTTGTTAACTCTGAAAAACTTCAGGCAACTGTTTTCCATGTAGATTACAGCATCTCCTTCCGGTGTACGGGACGCAAAAGATGCATCCCCGGAAATTATGTAGTTTTCCCTGCTGTAATTTACAATTCCAAGGATATTTTTACCGTTCTGCCTGTCTATGTAAAGGATTGAGCCATCTTTTAAAAAATCTATTTTCAGGAAATCCTTTCCATTGAGGAGCCTTTTCAACAATCCTCTACTGTTGGATATATAGTAAATCGCCTGTTTATTCTCACCTCTCTTTATAACTGCTGCAATAGTATCATTGTCAAAGGCAATTGCAAGCTTGAGAAAATATCCGCCTGTGTCAAAACTGAGCCTTATGTTTCTGCCAAGCTCGGTATTTTTTGTTACAAGATAGTCTCTACCCTCTATAAGAGAGTGATAACATATTGTAGTTCTGTCGGGAGATACAACCGGTTTCAGGTATATCTTTTCACCGTATCTAGGGATAAAAGTTAAGGTTGATTTCTCAGGATCGAAAATGTAGAGTTCAAGGGTCTTTAAAACAGGATCGAGAAGCGGGTTCCTGTACCTTAAGAATAGAATTTTCCCCTTACTTAAGGGGTAATAATCATAGCAGAGATCGTAGATATACTGACCTGCAGCTATGCCTATGTGGAGTATTGCAAATATTATTATAAAAACAAGAATATTAATTGTTTTTTTTAAACTCTTGGATATTAACATTTTCATTATTTGAATATTATACTATAATATTTTATATAGCAATTTTCAATACCAAAACTGGAATCGGATAATGGGGAACAACCTCAAAAATGTTAGAATAGTGCTTGTTGAGCCCAGAGGAGCCTTTAATATCGGTTCTGTTGCAAGGGTTATGAAGAATATGGGAATTACAGAGCTTGCTCTTGTAAAACCTGCAGATTTTAAGAACGATGAAGGTTTTAAGGGTGCTGTTGGAGCGAGGGATGTTCTGGAGAACGCTCTTGTGTTT
>JALVRY010000191.1 GCA_027024625.1 Thiotrichaceae bacterium | reverse complement strand
GCACACACGGGGTTCTTGGGCAAATAACTTGATGTATAACGTGCATCTGTTAACAGGAAAAATCTCCGAACCGGGTAGTGGTCCTTTCTCACTGACAGGTCAACCTTCCGCTTGTGGTACCGCTCGTGAAGTCGGCACATTCTCACATCGTCTACCTGCTGATTTGGTGGTTATGAAGAAACCACATCGTGATTTTGTCGAGAAAGTTTGGAAATTACCCGAAGGTACGATTCCGGGTAAACCGGGTTATCACGCGGTATTACAAAACCGTATGTTGAAAGACGGCAAACTCAATGCCTATTGGGTGCAGTGTAATAACAATATGCAGGCAGCCGCAAACCTCAATGGGGAAACCTACCCCGGTTATCGTAACCCTGATAATTTTATCGTGGTTTCTGATCCATACCCCACTGTAACGGCAATGGCGGCAGATTTAATCTTGCCAACCGCCATGTGGACGGAGAAAGAGGGGGCTTACGGTAACGCCGAACGTCGTACTCAATTCTGGCGACAGCAGGTTGATGCACCGGGTGAAGCACGTTCCGATTTATGGCAATTAGTCGAATTCTCTAAACGCTTTAAAGTCGAAGATGTTTGGCCTGCGGATTTGATCGCGAAGCAGCCAGAAGTCGCAGGTAAAACACTTTATGAAGTGCTGTATAAAAATGGCAATGTCGACAAATTCCCTAAGCAGGAAGTTAAAGACGAGCGTGGCAATGTTTACCACAATAAAGAAATGGATGACTTTGGTTTCTATATCCAAAAAGGTCTGTTTGAAGAATACCGTTACATCACCGTAGAAAGTCCAAAGGGTAAAGTTCATGCACTTGGTGAGTTTGATGCTTACCACAAAGCTCGTGGTTTACGTTGGCCTGTTATCGACGGCAAAGAAACCTTGTGGCGTTACCGCAAGGGTTATGACCCACAGGTGCGCGATGGCAAAGAAATTGATTTCTATGGGCATAAAGACGGCACGGCAAATATCTTCGCCTTGCCGTATGAGCATCCACCAGAAATGCCAGATGATGAATACGATATGTGGTTATGCACAGGGCGTTTACTTGAGCACTGGCATTCAGGCTCAATGACGCGTCGTGTACCTGAATTGTATCGAGCTGTGCCTGATGCGGTGATCTTTATGCACCCTGATGATGCGAAAAAGCGTGGTCTGCAACGCGGTATGCCAGCTAAAGTGATCAGTCGTCGTGGTGAAATTGTCGCCAATGTTGAAACACGTGGACGTAATAAACCGCCTAAGGGCTTAGTCTTTGTACCTTGGTTTGATGCGAGTCGCTTGATCAATAAAGTCACGCTAGATGCAACCTGTCCAATTTCCAAAGAGACAGATTACAAGAAGTGTGCCATTAAGATCGAAAAGGTATAGGTCTACATGGATAAGTCCAGACGAAAATTTTTAACGGAGTCTGTTAAAACTGCCAGTGCTGTTAGTTTGGGGGCATTGGGTCTGGGCTTATACACGCGTCAAACACGTGCCATGCCTGCACAGGCAATCAGACCACCGGGTGCATTAGCCGAAGAGGAATTTCTTGGTGCTTGTGTGCGATGTGGCTTGTGTGTGCGAGATTGTCCTTACGATACCTTGCATTTAGCTACACTTGGTCAGCCAGTTGCAACGGGAACACCGTACTTTGTTGCAAGACAAACGCCCTGTGAAATGTGTGAAGATATTCCTTGTGTTGCCGCTTGCCCAACGGGTGCGTTAGATCATGAATTGACCAATATTAATGATTCTCGCATGGGTTTGGCGGTTGTAATTGATAAAGAAGGTTGTATAGCGTTTCAAGGTTTACGTTGTGAGGTTTGCTATAACGTATGCCCCATTGCAGGTAAGGCGATAACGCTAGAACCGCGTCATAATAATCGTACAGGAATGCATGCATCGCTAGTGCCTATCGTCCATTCCAGTGATTGTACTGGCTGTGGTAAGTGTGAGGAAGCTTGTATTTTGGATGGTGAATCAGCCATTAAAGTCATTCCTTCGCATTTGGCCAAGTCAGGTGGTTCGCCACATTATCGCTTGGGTTGGGAAGAGAAGAGGAAGGCGGGCGCATCATTGGTTACGCCTGATGTTGAGCATAAATTTAATCTTCCTGATGATTTGGATTACGACTATGCAGGTAAAGGCTTAATTAAAAAAGGTGATCAAAAATCTGAAAAGCAAGAGAAAACGGATACCCCTTTTTCAGCCAACCCACTAGATACCTTAAACCGTAAAGGTGGCTTGTAATGAAAGCGGGGGGAGCGGCGGGTGCTGAAGCAAGGGAACGCAAAGGTTGGATAGGGGCTCATAAATGGTTGCTACTACGCCGTTTTAGTCAAATTTCTATCTTAGCCTTGTTTCTGTTTAGCCCTTGGTTGGCAAAATTAACTGAAGTTTGGTTGGTAAAGGGAAACCTAGCCAGCAGTTTGGTTTTAGATATATTGCCGCTAACTGACCCTTATGTATTGTTGCAATCCATTGCGGCAGGGCATTGGCCAATTACTACAGGTTTTTTTGGTGCTTTAATTGTTGCGGTTTTTTATTTCCTTGTTGGTGGGCGTGTGTATTGCAGTTGGGTATGCCCAATCAATATCGTGACGGATGCTGCTGCATGGTTGAGGGATAAGCTAAAGATAAAAGGCGGGGTCAATATGAATCGTAATACTCGTTATTGGGTTCTTGGCTTTACCTTTTTGCTTTCGCTACTGACGGGAACACTAGCTTGGGAGTTAATTAATCCTGTTTCCATTGTATTTCGTAGCTTAGTTTTTGGTGTTGGTTTGGCATGGGGAATGATCTTAGGCATTTTCTTGCTGGATTTTGCAGTGAGTCGTCGAGCGTGGTGTGGTCATATTTGTCCTGTTGGTGCTTTTTACAGTTTACTAGGCTCAAAAAGCCTGATCAGAGTCGATGCTTACCAGCGAGAAAAATGCGATGACTGTATGGATTGTTTTGTCGTTTGCCCTGAGCAACAGATAATAAAGCAACCATTGAAAGGTGCGGATAAGGGAGTCTCATCCATCATTACATCTAATCAATGTACTAATTGTGGGCGATGTATTGATGTGTGTGCAGAGGATGTTTTTAAGTTTGGCTCACGGTTTAATAGATGAAAAATTTGTAGAGACAAACATAGCTCTACAACTGATAAAGAATTTGAGATTAAAGAGGTTGTGTTATGAATAATAAAATCATTTTAAGTATTGCATTAAGTTTAGTCATGTCTAGCTTTGCTGTGGTTCAAGCGGAGGATTCTGCTGATACAGCGGCAAAAGCAACTGAAGCGGCAACAACGCCAGCGAAAGCAGATAAGGCTGCTGATAAAGCAAGCACGGCTGATACACCTGATGCTAAAGCTGTTCAGGATATGATGTTGTCAGATTCCAAAAAGCAAGATGCTAAAGATGCTGCTGCTCAGGATACGGCAACACAAGAGTCTTCAGCTCAGGGGAATGCCACTCAAGAAGCGGCAACACCAGAAGCTCCAGCGCAAGCGAGTGATTCCACTGTAAAAAGTGCAGCACCAGCACTGGGTGAGGTTGATTTTTCAGGCGTATCATCCTTACGTGGAGAGAATGCAATCGATTCAGAAGCTCAGGTAACGGATAGTAAACAGCTGCCTGCGGATAGAGCACCGATTATGCGTAATTACTTTCAGCAACCACCGCTAATTCCGCATCGTATTCGTGAATACCGTATTACTACAAATAATAACAAGTGCTTGTCATGTCATAGCTGGAAGAATGCAGCCAAGGCAAGAGCAACAAAAATCAGCCAAACCCACTTTGCAGATCGTGATGGCAATGCTCATTCTACTGTAGCGGCTCGTCGTTATTTCTGTACGCAATGCCATGTACCACAGGTAGATGCAAAGCCATTAGTTGAAAATGAGTTCAAGCCTGTTGATGACTTGAAATAAACAAATAAATAGGAGTTCTCGATATGTTTGAACGCACGAAACGTTTTTTATCCCGACGCTCTGTGATTACCGTCGTCATCTTAGGGTTTATCGGGGGTATCGTTTTCTGGGGTGGCTTTAATACCGCCTTAGAAATGACCAATCGGGAAGAATTTTGTATCTCCTGTCACGAAATGGAAGATAATGTTTACCCCGAATACCGCCAAACCATTCATTTTCAAAATCGTACAGGTGTAAGAGCAACTTGCCCCGATTGCCATGTACCTAAAGAATGGACACATAAAATCATCCGCAAAATCGAAGCCTCACGCGAAGTCTTCCATAAAATTATGGGAACAGTGGATACGCCTAAAAAGTTTAGAGATTACCGCTTGACTATGGCTAAAAGTGAATGGCGACGCATGAAAAGCGTAGATTCACGTGAATGCCGTAACTGCCATAACTTCGGCTCAATGGATTACTCCATGCAAAGCCGCCGAGCATCGCCTCAACACATGGAAGGCTTTGAAAATGGTAAAACTTGTATCGATTGCCACAAGGGAATCGCTCATAAATTGCCAGATACTAGCAAGTTGACGCCTGAGGAGCATAAGGAGTTTAATATTGATTAATAGAAGTACCCTACAGGTTATATAACTAACAGAAATAGGCTGGATCATTCCAGCCTATTTTATTTGTGCTGTTGAATCCTTAATGCTTTAAACAGAATTAGGGATAGCTATGTTAGCAAGGTATCATGTGGAAATATTCTCATAAAAATAGGGTTGCTTCTCTATTATCAGGTAGTCTCCTAGATTTGGGTAAACGGTATGGCAAAAATAACGCAAACAAAACAGTTGAGAGATAGCTTTGGTCGACATATCGAATATGTACGTTTGTCCGTGACGGATAAGTGTAATATGCGTTGTTTTTATTGTATGCCTGAAGGATTTAAAGGATTTGAAATCCCCGAAAATTGGTTAACATTTAATGAAATTGAACGGGTAATTGGAGCTTTTGTTGATTTAGGCGTTAACCGTGTGAGATTAACGGGTGGTGAGCCGCTAGTGCGTCGAAATATCACTGGCCTTATAGAACAACTAGCTAAGCTAGATGGTTTGGACGACTTGTCAATGAGCAGCAATGCCGCCTTACTGACAAAATATGCTGATGATTTGAGTAAATCAGGTATTTCACGAGTCAATGTGAGTTTAGATTCTTTAAACCCCGAACGGTTTAAGCAAGTGACAGGTAATGGCAAACTGGATGAAGTGCTTGCAGGTTTAGAAGCTGCAAAAAAAGCGAATTTATCGCCAATTAAAATCAATATGGTTGCCATGAAAGGTATCAATGATGATGAATATATTGATATGGTCGATTACTGTATCAAAATGGGTTTTACTTTACGCTTTATTGAAACCATGCCAGTAGGAAGTACAGGGCGTAATGCCTCTGAAAATTTCCAAGACCTTGCCGAGGTGCGAGAGCAAATTTCTCGTAAATATGAGCTTGTACCAAGTGTAATGTCAGGTGGTGGTCCTGCTCGTTATTACAGTATTAAGGGGACTCATTTAAATATTGGTTTTATTACCCCAATTTCTCAACATTTCTGTGAAACATGCAACCGAGTGAGGCTATCTGTCGATGGTACTTTATATATGTGCTTAGGTGATGAGCATAAGTTTGAATTACGCCCTCTATTACG
>JALVRY010000190.1 GCA_027024625.1 Thiotrichaceae bacterium | reverse complement strand
ATGAGTGACTGTATCTTATTAATCGGGCACGGCTCGCGTGACCCAGAAGGTAATCCGCAAATAGAAAAGTTTGCTCAGCAATGGCGGGATTTACATCCAGATTGGCTGATAGAACTCTGTTTTATCGAGTTTGCCGAGGTTGAAATAGAGCAGGGCTTGGATAACGCCGCCCTAAAAGCGGATCGCGTTATTATTGTTCCCTTGGTGCTAAATGCCGCAGGTCATGTACGCGCTGAAATTCCTCATCATATCCAACATGCAAAACAACGCCATACCAATACGGAGTTTATTTATACGCCGCCGATTACTGCTGGCGAGCCTATTTTTAATATTCTTCAGCGTAACCTAGCGAATGTGTTTGCCGAACTGGATTTTCCTGCACCTGCAAACACAGGAGTTATTGTTTTAGGTAGAGGTTCGTCCGACCGTAAAGCCAATGGCGAAATCAGTAAAATTGCTCGTTGGTTATTTGAAGATTCAGAGCACCACTTGGTTGATGTTGCTTTCACAGGGGTTACGACACCGCGATTAGAGGTAGCCGTACAACGCCAAGTAATGCTTGGAATGAAACAAATCATTATCTTGCCGATGTATCTTTTTAATGGCACGTTAATTAAGCGCATTGATAATCAAATAGCACGTTTAACCCAGCAGTATCCCGAAATCGCTTTTGCAAATTCCAGTTATTTTGGTTTTGAGCCAGAGATTAAAGCAGTATTGGATGAGCGTGTGATGAATGTAATTAATCAGAAAGATGAGAGTGAGTTTCTGGATATTGATCCTGATGCGCACCACCATCATCACCATTAAATGGAAATAGAGATGAGTAATAGCAATACGGTTACCGAACAATTAACTGAAGCTGGTCGAAAGATAGAGCACAGCTCTTTTGATATTGTTACTGCAGAAGCGGGCGAGCATAACTATAGTGAAGCACAATGGAATATTGTGCGCCGTATGATTCATGCAACGGCAGATTTTGAGTTTAATGGTTTGGCTGAGTTTCATCCAGACGCATTAGATGCCGGTAGACAGGCAATTATTGACGGTCGCCCTATTGTCGCCGATGTTGAGATGATATGTGTGGGTTTATCAAAACCTCGTTTAAAGCATTTTGGCGTGAGTACTCACCAGTTTATATCCGATGATGATGTGATTGAAAAAGCTAAGGCCGAAAATACGACTCGCGCTGTACAAGCCATGCGTAAAGCACATATCAAAGGGTTGCTCAATAACGGCATTATCGGCATTGGTAATGCGCCCACTGCATTGTTAGAAGTGAAGCGGTTGATTTTAGATGAAGGCATAAAGCCCGCTGTCATTATAGGGATGCCAGTGGGTTTTGTTTCTGCAGAAGAATCTAAAGATGAATTGGCATTACTCAAGGATATTCCTTGGATAATTACTCGTGGGCGCAAGGGTGGCACAACCTTAGTGGTCTCCGCAATACACGCGTTATTAGCACTTGCTGAAGTGAAACAAAGTAAAAGCTAAAGAGAAACATGTCAAAAACAGTTCCTAAAAAGAGGCAACGTAAAAAAAGAGGTAATCGTAAAGGTTTCTCTACAGGTGCTAATGCGGCAGCAGCAGCACGGGCAGCAACCGTTGGTTTAGTTACTGGATCTATTCCAGAGAGCATTGATTGCAAATTACCGGAAAATAATGTGGTGCAATTTCAGGTCTTTGCTTGTTTACTAAAAAAGAACCATGCCTATGTCGAGCTAATTAAAGATGCAGGGGATGATCCTGATGTGACG
>JALVRY010000189.1 GCA_027024625.1 Thiotrichaceae bacterium | reverse complement strand
TAAGTAGGAGTTCATAATTAATTTAACAAAATTTGCGAAGGATATTTTTTGATATTCAAGCCATTATCGAAGAAGCATAGCCGTGCTACGCGACTGAGAGAATGGCTTGAATAGCGGAAAATAGACCAGTAAATTGTTAAATGTGTGTGCACTCCTATTTATACCTACTCAAACACAATCCTTTCATAAACCTCATCAACAGCAATTTCTAATTTAATAGAAGGAACAACAAGCTTATCCCCTTGACCGAAATGCTCTGCCTGCCAATTATTGTTACGTTGATGAACAATAATATCCATCACATCCTGCTTCACCACAACATACTCTTGAACACTCTCAATTGTCTGATAAGCTAAAAACTTCTCTCGCAGATCAACTCGTTGTGTGCTTTTAGATAGAATTTCGATAATGACAGTCGGGTGCTTAGTATACTGATCATTATTATCTTCAGGATCACAAACCACCATTAAATCAGGATAATAAGCAATATCGGCATCATTAATATTGAGTTTTAATAGCATATCAGCAGAAAATGCTGTGCAAGTAGTACCTCTAACATGCGAATGCAAAGCTGCAAATAAATTACCTGAAATCACATTATGATTCCGACTCGCCCCAGCCATCGCATATATCAAACCATCAATAAACTCATGCTTTATCTCAGATTCTTGCTCAATAGCGAGGTATTCCTCAAAAGATAATATATCACTGCCAGATAAGGCCACGCCCATGTCGAAAACTCCCAAATGCTTGAACGAATAGCTATAGTATAGATTAAATCATAACTTTGACCTAGGAGGCTGTCGAAGAATGGAATAAGCGACTCTTTTATATACGAATCTATGCGAGAATAGCCATAAATCAATTGATACTTATTAAATCACTGTTATCCATGCCAAAACATTCACGCAAAATTATTCACATTGATATGGACTGCTTTTTTGCAGCGATTGAAATGCGTGAGAACCCTGCATTAAAAGGCAAACCCATTTCTGTTGGTGGTCATCCAAATAGTCGCAGTGTGGTTGCGACTTGCTCTTATGAGGCACGTAAATTTGGCGTACATTCTGCTATGCCTGTTTCTATCGCCGTACGCAAATGTCCTGAGCTGATTTGCCTGCCTGTTCGGATGGATTTATACAAGCAAGCATCAAAAGTCATCCATAAAATATTTTTCGATTATACCGATCTAATCGAGCCCTTATCATTAGATGAAGCGTTCTTAGATGTGACTACCAGCGAGCATTGTAACGGCAGTGCTACATTAATTGCTCAAGAGATTATGAATCGTATCGAACAATCTCAGCATATTACTGCATCCGCAGGTGTTGCCTCCAATAAGTTTCTTGCCAAAATTGCGAGCGATTGGCAAAAACCCAATGGATTAACAGTTATTCGCCCTGAGCAAATTGACACATTTATCAAAGACGTTCCTGTCAGCCGTATTTTTGGGGTTGGTAAAGTTACCCAAAAGAAAATGGCTGACTTAGGAATCCAGAACTGTGCTGATTTACAACAATTAAACACTGAAGAACTCGAACGACATTTTGGTAGTTTTGGCGAACGGCTCTATGAATTATGTCGTGGTATTGATAATCGCCCTGTAAAAACGCATCGTATTCGGAAATCATTGAGCGTTGAGGATACTTTTGCAAAAGATTTAAATCTCGACACCTGCTTATTGCAAATCCCAAGGTTGCATGACGACTTAACCAAGCGGCTACGACAAGCAAGGAAACAACAAAAACTGATACCTAAAACCCTATTTGTTAAAATGCGCTTCTACGATTTTACAACAACCACCCTACAAATGACGGGCACACAAACCTCTGTTGAGGCTTATCAGCACCTTTGCAAAGAGATATGGAAACGTGGTCATAAAGCGGTAAGATTGATCGGCATTGGTATACAATTTCATAAGCCCGACCAGCCAGAACAATTGGAAATTTTCTAAAATGACAACCCTACTCTATTCCTACATCGAATCCCCCACACATCCATTAATACCAGAAATTTTCCCCAAACTAGGAATTCAAGAAAAGCGCATCACATCATTAAGAAAACTAATGAAAGAGCTCAAAAAGAAAACGCCAGATATTATCTTAGCTGAATTTTTTTACGGCTATGCCAACAACTATGCAGGGGCGAATATCAGTAATTTAGACGTGCTATTAAGGAACATGCAACAGAAATACCCTAATGTAAAACTTGTAATTATTTCTTCTAAAAATGAGGCTCAATATGTAGAAAAATTACTGGATATATTCCCTATAGCCGCATTGGTTATCCATCCTCTTACGCCGAATAATCTAGGAGCTGCATTAAATTCCATTCTAAAATAAGGCACAACTGACCCCATACAAATAATTTCACCACGTTTTCAGATACCCCTTAATAGCTTCAACCAAGGAGACTGTCTAAGAATAGCAAGCATAGCGAAAATTTGGCTGGTTAGTGCCTGTTTTTCGTTCAAATAAGGAAAATTGGTCGTCCCTTTGACGAATTTGAACGGGAAATAGGAACAATCAGGAAAATTTGCAGTAGCTTGTTCTATTCTTAGACAGTCTCCTAGCCCATTTAACATCCATTCATCTAATAAGTGTTAGGATTAAGATGATAAAATATATTTATAATAAAAATAAAAGAGCTATCTGCATGATAAAAATAATTTTAAGAAAATCCACCCTAGCTATTGCTGTCGGCACAGCTATTTTTTCTAGCCAGATTCTCTTCGCAGGTGATGTAGAAGTTTCTCTGCCAAACGCAACCAGTGCATTTACAGTTGGTCAGCCTGCGGGAAATGAATTAATGCGGGTTAATGGCGATGGTAATGTAGGAATTGGAACAGAAATACCTTCTTCTAAACTTCATATAAAAGCGACGGCTACTCCTAGTATTTTATTTGAAGATACCTCAAAAATGTTTTCTACAAGAATATCAGGCGAGAACTTCAGTATAGGTAATGTCGTTGAATGTGGTGGAGCTAACATGTACGGCAACCAAATTGTTGTTGATGGCACTGGTAAGACAGGTATAAATACTAACTCACCAGAAGCTGAGCTACATATAAAGAATAAACTTGGAGGTACAGCAGCATGCTCACAATCTGCCACCTCTTTTCCAGCATCACTCATACTTGAAGGCGGAAAAAAATGGAGATTTACCTCATGGGATCAACCTCCAGTAGCATTCCCAGACTTCACACCTGACGGACAACGATTAGGAATACTAAACCAAACAAATGATGAAGTTATGTCATTTTATAGCGATGGTAGTATCGGTATTGGGAAAACAGACCCTAGAGAAAAATTAGATGTTGCCGGCAACATTAAAGCTTCTGGCACAGTCTGTGATAGCAATGGCTGTATTGGAGACGGAGCCAGCAGCAAATTTGTTGATGGAGCAGCAGCAACAGATGCTGTTTATACAGCAGGAAATGTTGGTATTGGAACAAACTCCCCAAATGGCAAATTCCATGTGTTGGATACTAATAACCTTTATACATATATGCAGTCTACAGCAGGAGACTCATGGAGCTATGCATTAGCAGATAATGACTCAAAGTCAGCAGCATTAGGAGCTTATGCAGGCCCTACCTATAAAGGTGGAACTTGGATGGGGTACTTTGGAGAAAGTTATCCAGCAGGAAGTTATGATGTTTTTTCTGGTACACCTGCAGGTTGGGGAGTTATCGAAGCACGTAGTGCGTCAGCAGGACACAATGGTCTCATCATTTCAGAAAGAGCAGATAAACCTATTGTCTTTGGTACTAATGATACCGAGAGAGTTCGAATCGACAACTCTGGTAATGTAGGTATTGGTACAACAGCACCCACATCAAAACTACAAGTCGTCGGTTTACCTATCCATGCTGATAATACGGCAGCAAAAGGAGCAGGCTTAACCGCTGGTGCATTCTACCATACTGGAGATGGTATCGTACGTGTCGTTTATTAAAGAGCCTACGAATATCAAGGGCTATTCTTATTCATTTTAAGCATAAGAGATAGCCCTTATTGTTGAGCAAACGCTCCTAAATCACTCATCTTCATTCTACGTCTATACATAACAATTATAAAAAATATAAAACGAGATATACGTCATGCATCCCATTACACCTCAATCTATGAATAAGAGTATTTTTCTTACATTACTCTTTTTGTCCATACTGCTATCACTTAGCCGTATCAGCCATGCAGATGAAATTATCGGCAACGGTGCAAGCTTGCAAATTAATTCCGGTGATGTATATGACATGAATTGTCAAGCAATGACAGTTAGTAGTGGCGGCACATTAACTATTGCTGATGGTGGTACATTACAAGAAGTTACTACATTAACCATCAACGGCACACTTGATGCTAGTGCTGTTTCTGGCTCTATCTTAAAGTTATCCAGTTGGGTTAATAATGGAACAGTAACTTCTATTCCTAAAACACTTCAATTTGATAGCTTATGTGGCGCTATTACCGTTGCAGGTACTAGCGATACAGATGGCGATGGTATTAGCGATGACCTTGAGGGAGGTACAGATATTAATGGTGATGGTATCCCTGATCTTGATATTGACAGCGACGGAATTTACAACTTCCTTGACCTCGATAGTGATGGTGATGGTGTTGATGATGCTGCAGAAGGTACAGCCGACAGTAACACAAATGGCATTCCTGATTACTTAGACAATACTACCGCTCCTACTTTCACCTCCCCAGCAAACATCTCTTTAGAAGAAAATCTAACGGATATTGTTATTTTGACAGCATCTACAAGTGGTAATGTAGCCAAAACATTCTCAGTCTCTGGTGGAGCAGATAGTAGCCTAGTTACAATTGACCCTGTAACAAATCAGTTATCATTTAATACAGCTCCAAATTATGAAAATAAAGTAGATGTAGATGGCAATAATATCTATGAGATTGAAGTCACGGTAACAGATATTAATGGTTACTCTACTGTACAATCATTGCAGATAACAATCACAAATATCAACGACACACCCACTGCAGCAGGTGAAACACTTTTAACTACTGAGGATACAAGTGTTTCTAACTCTATTTCTGGTGATGTTATGGATGAAGATGGCGATACGCTAAGCTTTAGTCTTGTTAGCGATGTACAGCACGGAACACTCACCTTTGATGAAATAACAGGTAACTATACCTATGTACCATCACCTCAATTCAATGGAGAAGATCGCTTTACTTATCGCGTTACTGACCCATCAGGTACAGAAGCGACGGCAGAAGTGGTGCTAACGGTTATTCCTGTCGAAGACAAACCCGCTGTATTCTTAGATACCAATTACGGCATTGCCTCTACATTGGACTGGAATGCACAAAACTGGGTAGGTGATCGGACATCGACCTTTATTGTCGATGGCGTTGCCGTAACCATCAACTTTGGCGGCACAACGCCTTATGTCAACATTGCTGACAATACCAATATCACGGGTGGATTGGGTGCAGCTGAACAATCACTCGGTTGGGTAATTGATCCCACAACAAAGGCAGAAGAAGGTAAGTTAGTCATTAACTTTGACCGTCCCGTATCCAATGTTTCCTTTAATTTGCTCGATATTGATTCAGCCAACCTAAACCCATCGGCACAAATGGAGCAAATGAGTGTTCAAGGTCTATTTG
>JALVRY010000188.1 GCA_027024625.1 Thiotrichaceae bacterium | reverse complement strand
CCCTTTATACACAAGGATATACCCTGATTGAGGTGATTATCACCTTGATGATCGCATCGATTCTTGCCTCTATTGCAGCTCCCAGTTTTTCAACGCTGATTAAGAGTAATCGAATTACGTCATCGGTTAATGAGTTAACAGCAGCGCTTTATTTATCAAGAAGTGAGGCAATTAAGCGAGGTCGAATCGTAAGGGTGTGTGCAAGTTCTAATGGTGCTAGTTGTGCAACATCGGGTAATTGGGAGCAGGGCTGGATTATCTTTGAAGATGAAAATAATAATGGAGTGGTTGATACGGGTGAAGAGCTTATTCGTGTTCATAAGGCTATTGCAAATCAAGTCACAATAGTTGGAAATGCAGATCTAACTTTAGGTGTTAGCTATACCCCTACAGGGCGTTTGACCCCGTCAACCAATGGCAGCATCACTGTGTGTGATGACCGAGCTGCTAATGATTATGGACGGCAAATAAAGCTGGTGCGTACTGGTCGATTTAGGATTGCAACGCCAGAAACAGAAGGAAGCATCACATGCCCATAATGAAATATAAGAATACTGGCTTTACATTGCTAGAAATACTGATCACTACTTTTATTTTCTCCTTTGCCATGCTGAGTTTGGCCTTAATGCAAATGAATGGAATGAAAGCAGGACATAGTGCTAGCTTACAAAGCATCGCAAATATGCAAACAATGGATATTTTGGAAAGAATGCGAGCTAACCGTGTTGGTGTATTAAATGGAAACTATAATATCGCAAAAGCAAGTTCACCCTCAGGCAGTGGCGTTGCGATAACAGAGCTAATCAACTGGCGGGCAACGCTAGCTAATCTGCTACCAGAAGGGGATAGTGCAATAGTCTGCAATGCAACAGGACGTTGCACAATTAATATTTATTGGAAAACTATTCATGCGGATTCAAATACGCCAGACTTAAATTTCAGAGTTATTACTCAAATATAAGAATAATAAAAAGATGATAAAGAATAAAAAAATAGGGGGGTACAGTTTACTAGAGCTACTGATTGCGATGAGCTTGGGGATTTTTATTATTGGCACAACGCTACATTTTTTTGAAACCACAAGAAAAACACAACGTGTGCAAAGCGAATTAAGTGATGTGCGAGAAAACGCAAAATTTGCCTTGGATATGATCAAAGAAGATATTCAAATGGCAGGTTACTATGGCTGTGCAACGCGCTGGGATGAAAGTAGTTCAGTAAATGCTCTAAATTTAGATGCAGATGCAAAAAATAATTTTAAATGGGATTTTAGCCAAGCACTACATGGTAATGAATTTAATTATGATGAGAGCTCAGCAACACCACGAAGTTGGTTGCCAGTACTAGATACGTCACTGAATTCGGCAACTTGGGGCGATGTTATAACGATACGCCATGCTGATCGACGAGAGCTTAATATTGTTAGTCATGATGATTCCAGTGCTGTGATTAAGATAACAGCAAATAATGGAATTAGACAATATGACTATGTATTAGCAACAGATTGTGACTTCAGCAGTATTTTTCAGAAGACAAATTCTACTACGGGCAGCCAAACTATTCAGCACGGCACAAATCCACTGCCCAGTGAGTATGCAGGTAATCGAACATTGGACTTGGGCAAACAGTATCCAAATACGGCAAAGCTCATGAAACTGTATTCTATTAGCTATTTTATTAAGGATAGCAATGAGGGGGTGCCGACATTATTTAGAATAAATAGCGCCAGAAATATTGAGCAGGTTATTTCTGGCATCACAGATATGCAGATCCAATACGGTGTTGATGAAGATGGTGATCAGTCAATTGATAACTATTACACAGCCGATGCAGTAGAAAATAATAATTGGTGGGATAATGTGCTAGTCGTTGGCCTGACAATTAAGGCAGCAGGCTATACTAGCGATGGCAGAAATATATCATCATTGAATGGCACACCAATGGAATATGAAATCAGTGCGGCAATCAATATAAGGAATCGTCTGCCATGAAGCTAAGTTCGTTATTACGATGTCCACCCGCTAAGCAAAAAGGCGTGGTGTTGATAATGTCATTGGTTTTGTTATTTGTGTTATCAGTTGCTGTGAGTACCAATATCAATGCCATATTGGTGGAAGAGAAAGTAGTTATTAATCAAAAAGATCGTTTTTTAGCAATGGAAGCAGCTGAATCGGCTTTGCGAGAAGCTGAAGCAAAAATAACACAGCAACAGAATGAACCCAGTGCAACTTTCAGTGATGGCTCAAAGCTGTTTACAACAGATGAGCCGAAGAATCTGAATGATACTAGGGAATGGTGTGTGGAACGAAATGCCAATTGGTGGAAAACACAAGCAACAGAGGCATCATTTACAGGAGTAACGGTAAAACCACGTTATGTGATTGAAGATTATGAGCACGTACAAGACTCCTTGGTGATTGGACAACAAAAAGATGATTTGGGGAGGGAGTTCTATCGTGTTACAGCAAGAGGTGTAGGTGGAACAGATACGGCTAGGGTCGTTTTACAAACAACGTTTACTAAGCGTTATTAAAATTTCAACATGACAAAAATAATAAAAAAAACTGTATTATCGTTGGTGATAGGTTTGGCGAATTTTCTTATCAGCTTCCAATCTCAAGCGGCATTGCTGGATTTAAGTAATGTACCCATCTTTATGTCTACTCCCATAAAGCCTAATGTACTAATGATATTAGATAACTCTAATAGTATGGATGAAGACCCAAATGGAGCAATCTTAGCTGATGACCCAGCAACCACAGGTGTTTATGATGGAGCTAGTGCAAATCCAAATAGTAAATCTGAGATTGCCCGACAGGTATTTAAAGGTCTAATTGATACACACCAAGATAAGCTAAATATGGGATTGATGGCTTATAAGCAGCACTTAACGGGTTCGGATGCAGTAAAGCTTGCGGAGGTGCATAATGCCTTTATTGATATTTCTTATTCTCCAGCCGATTATGATCCAAGCTTAACAATAGATTTTCAACAGCCCCTTATCCCGCAACTTGCAAGTGACAGAAAGAAATTTGAATTTGATAATCCAACTGATGCCGCGCATCCATTTTATGCCAATGTAACAGCTCCTTTTTATACTAGTGCTAATCAAGGTACGGCTTTTTGCTATTCACCTACCGCTAATCCGCTTGGCTGTCAGCAATTTTTACCTAATGGTGAATGTGCACCAATATGGGATAAGTATCGTTGCTTTGATGCTAAAACAGGTACTTATAATGAGCTTCCTAGTTGGCAAAATAGTGCTAGTGAAGCAGCAGCGGGTTATTCTGGATATAAGTTTAGATTAGAATTGTTTCCAACAGATAGTGATATTGCGAAAGGTATTTATGACTTTGGACATTTTGTGCATTGGAATCATGTTGGTAAATCTTGGTACTCAAAAAGTTCTCCGGGCAGAGGCTATTTACATGTTCCGATTGCATCGGTTGATCCAGTGCAAAAGACCAAACTAGAAAATAAATTAGCTATCTCTCAGTTTTCCCAAAATAAGCCAATTGACCCTGCTTACCCTATACAAAATGCAGGCTTGACTCCTTTAGAGGGAGTATTAAAAAGTGCTAAAGATTATTTTAGTAAAAATGCACATGATGATGAGGGCTACAACACAGCAACCTGTAATGCACTACCAAATTCTTGTAATAAAAACTTTGTTGTTTTAGTTACCGATGGTTTGCCATCGGTGGCAGATGATGGAAGTGCAAATAATTCCATTGCTAGGGTTTCATCCGCAGCAGCAGCTTTGAAAACAATAGGAATAAAAACCTATGTCGTTGGCTTTGCGTTACCCTTTGGCACAGATCCCAATTTATTGGATGAAATTGCGATTAGTGGTGGTACAAACTATGCGTATGCTGCAACTAATACTGCCACTTTAAATGAGGCGATGCGGGCAATTTTATCGGATATTATTGAAGGAGAGGCATCGTTAACACCCGTTGCAACAAGTAGCCAAAGTTTAAAAACAGATACAAAAGCCTACCTCACAAATTTTAATAGTAGTGATTGGACAGGAAACATAAGAGCCTATGGCTTCAATGATGATGGCTCATTAGTGCTAGACCCAGAATGGGATATTAAAAATCCAAATACGGGTGTTGATCCAATACCTGAGTACGATATTCGTAATATTGTGACCTATAAGAGACGCCCCACTCTTTTTGGCCAACAGCTTGCGCCTCAAGCTGTACCATTTACTTGGTCGCAGTTACACAGTCGGCAGAAAACTCAAATATTAGGTAGCTATTGCTCAGATACAGACCCTGTTTGCAATGCTAAAGGTGAAGCACTTGTTAATTATCTACGGGGAGATAAAACTAATGAAGGAGTTGACCCACAATCTGAATATCATTTCCGTTATCGTACCGGAAACTTAGGGGATATTATTCATTCTGAACCTGTTTATGTACAAGCTCCACCATATCATTACCCTGATTCACTAGAATCAAAAAAATACTCAACTTTTAAAAAAGATCATAAAAATCGGCAAGCAATGCTGTACGTAGGAGCCAATGATGGCATGTTGCATGCCTTTAATGCGGATACAGGGGTAGAACAATTTGCATATATTCCCAGCGTTGTGTTTAACCGAATCTCACGACTGGCTTCTCCTGCTTATGCTCATGAATACTTTGTCGACGGCTCTCCTGTTATTGTTGATGCTTTCTTTGGGGGAGAGTGGCATAGCGTGTTAACTGGTGGTTTTAGAGCAGGGGGGCAGGGGATGTATGCTATTGATGTCACAGACCCTGAACTTAATACGCCAAGCCTGCTAACACAAAAAATGTTATGGGAATTTTCAGATAATGAAGATAAAGACATGGGCTATAGCTACAGTGAACCAAATATTGTCAAAATGCACCATGGACGTTGGGCAGCTATTTTTGGTAATGGTTATAACAACTCAGAACCTGATGATAATGCAAGTACATCAGGACATGCAGTTTTGTATATCCATGAACTGGAAAAATCAAGATCATTGCTGGGATCAGTAACAGGTGAGGACTTTATCAAGATTGATACAGGAGTAGGGGACGTAGATACACCTAATGGTTTGGCTTCTGTTGCACCTGTTGATATTAACGGTGATCACATTGTTGACTACGTTTATGCAGGTGATTTAAGAGGAAACCTCTGGAAATTCGACTTAACAAAATGTGAGTCTGTTAGCGTTGATGCTTGTACTGGCCAAGATACCTTGAATAAGTGGAAAAATACACCACCACAATTATTATTTAAAGCAACTGAAGAAGGCTCAGGCCAACCACAGCCGATTACTGTGCGGCCAGAAGTTGGACGACATCGTTCGAAATCTGGCTTAATGATTTATTTTGGCACAGGAAAATACTTAGAAACCTCTGATAATACGCGTGAAGGACAAATTACCCAAACCATGTATGGAATATGGGATAAAAATGATGGTACGGCAACTGTGCCTTTAACTCGCTCAGATTTACAAACAAGAAAAATCCTAACAGAAGTGATAGATGGAGGGAGTACCTACCGAATAGTATCCGCTGCTAGTGACCCAACAAAGAGTGATTCAGCTTTATATAATCATGCAGGATACAGCTCAGAGTTAGATGATGATGTTATTGAGTGGGGTAGCTCAAGTCGAGGTTTCGGTTGGGCACTTGACTTTAGAGTG
>JALVRY010000187.1 GCA_027024625.1 Thiotrichaceae bacterium | reverse complement strand
CCCCAAGGCATCATTTTTCTCATCATAGAAAGTGGCTTTGAGAAATTACGATTCATATTCCAAAGGTTTTGTCCCATATTTTGCGTTGTCGTTGCCATTGATGAAGTTGCGTAAGTCATATCACTAATATTTTTCGACATATCACCCACTTTACCCTCCATATTCGGCATCGTTTGCTGAATGACTGTACTTAACTTGCTTACATCTTGACGCATGCCTCGCAAATCTTCCCCTATCCACTGCATACGAGAAGACATACCAACAACACCACCCTGCATTACAGGAAGAGACTCAATCATCACTTTTGACATATCATTAATATCTTCAGCCAAGTCTTCCATTCTCTGCAACATACCGTAAATCAAATAAAAACCAAATCCTGCTAAAATCACAAAGGCAATCATTGCAGGAAAAACGGCATATTTCCAACGCGTCTCAAACGACTCTATTGCTTCATTCAGCTCATCATCTTGCTGATTTACATCATCTTTGACTTCTTTCGTCATGCTTACTCCGTGTTTGTAGCACAAGGACAACTCTATCAATCATAAATTGATAATACTTTTTCCTCATCATTAAAGGCGTATTTTAATTAGAAAACTTATCCCAAAATAGATTCTCATATGAATACCCAGACCCCTTAATGCAACTATTAATTATATCGAAAATATTGATTACGCGATATACAAGAAAGCAATATAGTTTTTTACCTCTCTTTAAAATATGATTCATTCACCAAAAAAACAGAGTAGACAATAATGAAATATATTGCGGGAGTCGATGAGGTTGGACGAGGACCATTGGTTGGAGCTGTTGTTGCTGCCGCTGTTATCTTAGATCCCAATAATCCCATTGAAGGATTAACAGACTCAAAAAAACTAAGTGAAAAAAAGAGAATATTATTAAATGCTGAAATCAAAGAAAAAGCACTAAGTTGGAGTCTAGGGCGAGCAGAGGCTGAAGAGATCGATGAAATAAATATTCTTCAAGCAAGTTTGCTTGCAATGAAACGGGCTGTAGAAAGTTTAAGCATAATCCCTGATCATGTGCAAATTGATGGTAACCGATGTCCAGACATGGACTATTCTATGGAAGCAATTATCAAGGGTGATGCACTTATTCCAGAAATTGGAGCAGCATCTATCATCGCAAAAGTTGCCAGAGATCAGGAAATGCTAGAATTAGATAAGATTTACCCACAATATGGTTTTGCTAAACATAAAGGCTATCCGACCAAAAAGCATAAAGAAGCACTTGAAAAATATGGCGTTACTCCACTCCATAGACAAAGTTTTGCCCCAGTTAAAAAGTTGCTTGGCTAACACCTAAATTCGATGAGAAATCAAATAATATGAGTTTCGTGCATCTACGTCTTCATACTGAATATTCACTCAATGACAGTACTATTCGACTAAAAAATTTAATGGCTGCAACTAAAGCTAGCAATATGCCTGCTGTTGCAATGACAGATCGGATGAATTTGTACGCCATGGTGAAGTTTTATAACACCATGATGGGGGCAGGGTTAAAACCTATTTTTGGTGCGGATATTCATGTTCAAATAGGCAAAAGTGCAGATTACAACCATCTCATTTTACTTTGTCAAAATAATACTGGTTATAGAAACCTAACCAAATTAATTTCAAAAAGTTATTTAGAAGGGCAAGCTCATAATACCCCATTAGTTACAAAAGAATGGGTTGCAGAATACAGCGAAGGCATCATCGCACTATCAGCAGGGAGAGATGGCGATATTGGACAAGCTCTACTAGCTGATAATTACGAAAATGCCAAACACTGCTTACAACATTGGAACAGCGTATTTCCTAACCGCTTCTATATTGAGTTACAACGCACCCAACGCGATAAAGAAGAAGAATATCTCCATGCCGCAATTGACTTAGCTTACGAAACAGAAACACCTGTCGTTGCAACCAACGATGTCCGTTTTCTTGAGCAGGATGACTTTGAAGCTCACGAAGCCCGTGTTTGCATCTCTGATGGCTATGTCTTAGATGATCCTAATCGCCCTAAGATTTATAGCAATCAGCAATATCTCAAAACGCCTGAGGAAATGTCTGAATTATTTTCAGATATTCCAGAAGCCATTGAGAATACAATAGAAATCGCTAAACGCTGTAATGTTAGCCTTACCCTAGGCAAAAACTATCTACCCGCCTTCCCCATCCCCGATGGTTTAACCGAGGCGGAATACTTTTGCCAGTTATCCAAAGAGGGCCTTGAAGAACGTCTGACATTTTTATTAGACAGAGAAGCTGATGACTTTGCAGAAAAACGCAAACCTTATGATGAACGCCTAGAAACTGAATTAGCCGTTATTAATGAGATGGGCTTCCCCGGTTACTTCTTAATCGTTGCTGATTTTATCCAATGGTCAAAAGATAATGATATTCCTGTTGGGCCTGGTCGTGGTTCTGGAGCAGGTTCTTTGGTTGCTTATGCCTTAAAAATAACTGACCTTGATCCATTAGAATATGATCTTCTATTCGAGCGATTCCTAAACCCTGAACGGGTATCCATGCCAGACTTCGACATTGATTTCTGTATGGATAATCGTGATCGAGTTATTGATTATGTCTCACGACATTACGGCAAAGAAAAAGTCTCACAAATTATCACGTATGGTTCAATGGCAGCTAAAGCTGTTGTGCGTGATGTCGGTCGTGTTTACGGGCACCCTTATGGCTTTGTAGACCGTATCGCCAAGCAAATCCCTTTTGAAATTGGCATGACATTGACTAAAGCCCTACAAGAATCAGAAGAATTAAAAGAGGCCTACGATTCAGACGAAGAAGTTAAAGCCGTTTTAGACATGGGACTCAGCCTTGAAGGACTTTCCCGAAATGTCGGAAAGCACGCGGGTGGTGTTCTAATATCCCCCTCTGACCTAACCGACTTTACCCCGCTTTATTGTGAGGCAGATGGCTCTGGCGTTGTTTCTCAATTTGATAAAAATGACGTTGAAGCCGTGGGCTTGGTCAAGTTTGACTTCTTAGGCTTGAGAAACCTCACCATTATTGACTGGGCATTAAAAACCATCAATAAAAAGAAACGAGAAAACAATGAAGAAATCGTAGAAATTGAACGTATTAGTTTGGAAGATACGGCTACCTTCGACTTATTAAAAGCCCAAAAAACAACCGCTGTATTCCAACTAGAATCACGCGGGATGAAAGAGTTGATCAAACGATTACAGCCTGATGTTTTCGAAGATATTGTTGCCTTGGTTGCGCTTTATCGCCCAGGCCCTTTGGGTTCTGGCATGGTAGATGACTTTGTCAATCGTAAACATGGTATTGCTGAAGTTGAATACCCTCACCCTGCCCTAGAACCTGTGCTTGAACCTACCTATGGGGTCATACTTTACCAAGAACAAGTTATGCAAATTGCCCAAGTACTTGGTAACTTCTCACTTGGCGGAGCAGACTTGCTACGCCGAGCAATGGGAAAGAAGAAAGCAGAAGAGATGGAAAAGCAGCGTTCTATCTTTATGAAAGGAGCCTTAGAAAATAATGTAGAAGAATCCGTCGCTACCTACATTTTTGATTTAATGGAAAAATTTGCAGGTTACGGATTCAATAAATCTCACTCCGCTGCTTATGCACTCGTCTCGTATCAAACCGCATGGCTCAAGGCACATTATCCTGCTGAATTTATGGCAGCCGTCCTTTCTGCTGATATGGACAACACAGAAAAAGTTGTCATGCTGATTGATGACTGCCGCCAGCTAGGTTTAACAATCGTTCCTCCTGACATTAATCAGTCTGAATATCGCTTTACTGTCAATGATAAGGGGCATGTGGTTTATGGAATGGGAGCAATCAAAGGTGCGGGAGAAGGCATACTAAATCTTATTACCGAAGAACGGCTCAAGAATGGAAACTATCAATCTTTAGCTAATTTATGTGAACGTATTGATTCACAAAAAATAAATAAACGCATACTTGAAACACTGATTAAAGCGGGTGCTTTTGATAATACAGGTGCTAATCGTCATAGCTTAATGGAGTTCCTGCCAGAGGCCTTACGCATGTCCAGCCAACATCATCGAGACCAAGGCATTGGCCAAGCAGATCTCTTTGGTGGTGCTATGGCTATTGAAAATGACAGTCATGTCTGCCCTGAATTAGAAGAATGGCCAGAACGGGAGCGCTTAAAGTTAGAAAAAATTGCCCTAGGTTTATACTTAACAGGCCACCCTATCAATGAATATAAAGCGGAGCTTTCACAAATAACAACCCACCGACTCATTGATTTAGTCGAAGATGATGGACAGCAAAAATATAATAAGCTTCCTGTTTTAATTGCAGGCTTAGTCTCTGATATTCGTTTTCAATCTACAGATCGCGGCAAACGCGCTTTTATTAAGCTAGATGACCAATCAGCCTATTATGAATTGATGATTTTTGATGATGTATTAAGTGAAAGTGAAGAACTCATTATCAAAGACGAAGTGCTCATTATCGAGGGTAAATTAAATACAGATTGGTCTGGAAATACTCGACTAAGGGTTGAAACATTACATAATATAGATAGTGCAAGAGCTGCTTTTGCTCGCCGCTTGCTTATCAATATTGACCAAAGAAATAGCTCAAAATTTATTTCAGAAATAAACAGTAGTTTTAAGGACTTACTTTCTTTGCAAGACAAAGCAAGTTGTCCTATTTTTATTAACTATAAAACAAAATCATCATCAGTAAGTCTACAACTGGGATCAGCTTATCAGGCTCCCTTACAACAAGAGAGTCTAAAAAAAGTGAAACATCTTTTTGGCAACGCATCTATTAAAATCGAATATTAATACCTGAATCCGTGACTTCAATACGGATAACAGGGGATAAGATATTGGTTTAGCACGGGATTTTAAAAAATCTTAGCTTCACCCTTAGGTTAAGTAGGCATTTTCTAAGCCCGTGATGAATCAATAGCTTATTCACTGTGCCGTAGTGAAGTCACGGACTCAGGTAATAATAAAACTGGGAGCTTGCTCGAGAACTAATAAGCTACTGCATACCGTAACGACTCATGTTTAATATTTGGTTCTTTTAGAAAAAAGAATGCAAAACTGGGGAAAATGAAACTAAATGTCACAAAGTAACGATACACCAACACTTACATCTAGCCCTGCGTGGATAAATCTTGAACAGCATTATTCTGCAATCAATACTAAAAAAATGAAAATACTATTTGCGGAAGATAAAGATAGATTCTCAAAGTTTTCACTACACTTTGAATCTATTCTATTTGATTACTCAAAAAACAGAATAACTAAAGAGACAATGCAACATCTACTCTCCTTGGCAAAACAATGTAATGTTACCCAATGGCGTGACAAGATGTTTTCTGGTGAAAAGATAAACAACACAGAAGGACGAGCTGCACTCCATACCGCATTAAGAAATCGATCTAACACACCTGTTTATGTTGATGGTATAGATGTCATGCCAAAGGTACAGGCTGTTTTAGATAAAATGGAAACCTTTGCTCGCAAAGTACGACAAGGTGACTGGAAAGGCTACACAGGCGAACGAATTACCGATATTGTCAATATTGGCATTGGTGGATCAGACTTAGGGCCTAAAATGGTCTGTCGAGCATTGACACAATACCACCATGAAAGATTAAATATTCATTTTCTTTCTAATGTTGATTCATCACATGCGGAAAGCATCTTAAAAGGAGAAGAACTTAATCCAGAAACCACATTATTTGTTGTTGCATCAAAAACATTCACCACCCAAGAAACACTTCGAAATGCATTAACTGCAAAAAAATGGTTTTTAGATTGGGGAGCTACGGAAAAAGATGTTGCAAAACACTTTGTTGCAATATCAACAAATAAAAAAGAAGTCACCGCATTTGGCATTGACCCCGACAATATGTTTGAATTTTGGGATTGGGTGGGTGGTCGATATTCACTATGGTCTGCTATCGGTTTAAGCATTGTACTTGCCGTTGGCATGAAGCATTTTATTGAATTGCTCGAAGGTGCTCATGCAATGGATCAACACTTTCAAGAAGCTCCCTTAGAAAAAAATATTCCCGTTATTATGGGGCTGCTCGGCATTTGGTATAACAACTTTTTTAAAGCTGAATCCAGTGCTGTTTTACCCTACGACTATTATTTAAGAGAATTTCCGGCCTACCTTGAACAAGCAGACATGGAAAGCAATGGAAAATCTGTTGATAGAGAGGGTAGACGCATAGATTACTCTACAGGATCTATCGTTTGGGGAGCTGAAGGCAATAATGGACAACACGCTTTCTACCAACTCATCCATCAAGGTACAAAGTTAATCCCTACCGATTTCATCATCGGAGCGACAACTCACGCAACCTGCAATCAACACCACCGAAATATTCTTGTTTCAAACTTTCTCGCTCAAACAGAAGCCCTTATGATAGGTCGATCCCAAGAGGAAACGCGACAACAGCTCAAAGCAGCAGGTGTAAAATTAAAAGATGTTGAAGAACGAATTCCCCATATGGAATTTGAGGGAAACCAGCCCAGTAACTCAATTATATTTAAAGAACTAACCCCCCGAACACTTGGCTCGCTTATCGCCATGTATGAGCATAAAATCTTTGTGCAAGGGATTATCTGGAATCTAAATTCTTATGACCAATGGGGTGTTGAATTAGGCAAGCACCTCACAGAAAAAGTACTGGAAGAGCTAGAGTCAGGCAATGACATTTATCAGCATGATTCATCGACTAAGGGCTTATTGGAACAGTACCGTACGTTTAGAAATGAGACTAAGCGTGGACAGAAATAAGAAAACCATCAGGAGTGGATTGATTGGGAGCACACTTCCTCGAAAACTATTCCTGTTTTAAAAAACGCTTTTTATCTTTATAACGAATAACAACATTTGCACTGCTATCTTTATCCTTCGCTGCATCCTGTGGGTCTTTTATCGTTGGAAAGGCAGAACCTCTACCTCCACTCCAGTTGCTATCGCTGGGTGATTTAAAGGTCTTCTTCTGTTTTGTTCTAACGGTATACCCCTTATTAGGGCTTGTTGTCTTTATATTAGAGCGCGCTTTACCTGCTCCAGCTTTACCTGCAGATTGAGATTTACTTCTGTTTTTTATGCCATTTACTGGCTTAGCTGAGGAAGATGTCTCCTCTCTCTTTCGATGTATTCCCCCACTCAAACGCCCAAAACGCCCTTTCTTCGTTCTACGCTGGCTATCTGTTGTTGAGGCATCTCTTTTATTTCTATCGCCACCACGCCGTTTACCAAACTGCCCTGCGCTGCGACGTTTACCATGAGATTTATTATTTTTATTTGTGTTTGACTTCCTCGACGAGAAATCAGGTTTGAACGTCATAAACGGGTTCAAAGACTCAAGCCCTGGAATTGTTTGTTTTTCTATCTCTATGCCTAACAGCTCTTCTATACGCTTAAGCGACTCTCTTTCCTGTATTCCAAGTAAAGCAATAACGGGTTCAGTTCTTGTATCCCAATGCTTACCTTCCATCCTTGCAACATAGTTATCAGTCAATTTGGGCAATTCAAAATGTAAAATATGTTGAAAATCATACGACTGTAATGCTGTTGTGGTTTCATCACTCACAATTAAAACTGTACTTTCTGTCTGCTCTTGCTCTGTTAACTCTTTAGCAACATCAGCAGTATGACCATGGTTAGCTAAGTTATCTGCTAAGTTTGCAGCCGACTTATCTGTTGAGGTGAAAATCAGAGTTGACTCCCCCTGATAGTCATCTAAAAGATAATCCATAATGGCGATTTTATGCGTATAGTCATCACACAGTTGTAGCCGTTGTGGTATTTTTGCAAGCGGATGTTTATCTTCTTCAACTTCTAACTCAACAGCATCAGGAATTAAACTGTTAGCGTAACTTAATACATTTTCATCATCACGCACAAACAAGACAATAGGATACTCTCTTGTTCGTTGACTTAGTATTTTATCAATAAGTCCATGAAATTCTTTATGATATATTGACGCAAGGTCATCAACGATAAGCATTTCGAGCTGAGAAAAATCTGCCTTGCCATTATCAGACAAGTCACTTAAACGCCCAGGTGTCGCAACCATAATATCCAAAGGACGACGAAGTAAACGCATCTGAGGTTGATACGGACGACCACTAACAATAAACCCAAAACGAAAGCTCTGGCTAGTCGCTAGTTTTTTGACCGTATACTTAATCTGATTAACACGATCTTTACGAGACGTTAGTATCATGACTCTAGCACCATGATAATCTTCCAACGGATTCTCTAAAACGTAATTAATTGCGGGGATTAAAAAGGCTCCTGTTTTACCAGATGCAGACTGACTTTTTACCAAGACATTCTTCTTCTCCTTGATAAGGGGAATAAGTCGCCGCTGTAGCTCAGTCGGTTCTTTGTAACCTGCTTGTTCTAAGGTAGCGATACACTCGCTATTTAGGTCTAATTCTGAAAATGACAAGATCGTAACTTCCACGTCTGACGCTAAGGAATAGAATCCTAATGAACACGTCGTTTTATATTTGATAAAATTTTATTTAAGACGGCTTTGGGGTAACCAACAGCACCCAATTTTAACACTTAGGTACTTGATAACTATCGAGAAACTGGACGCATTGAGAAACCCATGATTTTATATATACTCACATATACCGCGTCACACTTGTACGAAAATTATTACATATGTTGTAAAAAGTCAACATATTACCGTTGCACAACTACAACAATTTTGATTAACGGTTATTCCCATCGTAGGCCATCTAAGAATGTGAACCTCCTAGTACAGTGAACGGTAATTACGGCAAATAATTCTGGCAAGAATAAATTTTTGAGAACAAAGCATTATGACGAGTCATAGCAGAGCTATGGGGAGGAATGATAACGCCGTTATCAAGGATTTAGACCGTCAGATTATTAGTTGTAATTACCGTTCACTGTACTAGCCATTTCCTTAGTCTACTTTTAAACATCCGTCATTTGGCTGAACAGAAAACAGAGACAATCGATCCACCACCCCATTAAGAATATAGAAAGCTAATGATAATATTGCTAGATTCGGGGCAGTTTGTGCAAATACTTAGGGCTATCAATAAATAACAGTATTCGCTATGAGGCTGTCTAATAACGAAATACGCTACTGTAAATCCACCTAATTTGTAAGATGTAGTAGCTTATTTCATACTTTCAGACAAACTCAGCAGCTTTGAATACACTATTCAAAGCTACTTGAACAACGAATAAAAGCTTTTTGAGGAAACTTTGATTAAGTCCAAAACATTGGAAGCGACACTTTAGTATCGCCTGTAAGGTATTGAAATACTGTTGTTTCGGGCGAGGCTAAAGAGACTGTGCAAGTATTCTGGAACTGCGAAAAAATTTTAACCATTCTTTTCGCGTTCCATGAATACTTACACAGCCTCTAAAGCCTCACTTCCTACTTAATCAGAGTTTCCTTAAGAAGCACACCTCACAAAACTCACTTGGGAAACAGGTTTTTAAATGAAAAACATTGAACAATCACTTGGTATAAATAGAAATTTAAAAAATCCCGAGGATGAACGTAAACATCTACAACTCTATATTAATCTTAAACTAGCCTCTACAGGGCAGCCATTTAGTCACTCTGTTGATGAAAAATTCATGGAAACAGCAGATGATTTACTGAAATCTTATCGAGAAAAAAATCGACGTTTACATGGCTACCAATGCCCTGCTGATGAACGCATCCAAGATTTTTTAAACGAGTACCTAAAGGACTGCGGTGATAGTACTCCAAAACTTCCATCAAATACCTTAGTCCTTGATCGATACGGAATCGCTCGAGAGCTCTCGATTCCATCAACAACGGACAAATTCACATCAGACATCGTTTCAAGTTACCGAATACGCCAAGGCGTCCTACACAACCCAGCGAATGACAGGAGAACGACTAAAGGATCATTTCATGTGACAGAGGGTGGCTTACCCATCCCTGGAGATAAAAAGGCCGTACCTAGAATTGTCTTTTCTCGTCTACTAAAAGAAGCTCTTAACCCACCTAAAGAACTATTACAGCTACCATTTACGACAGATGAAAAGGAACAAGCTAAATTATTTGTGTCTTTACTACTTCGTCCTATTGTTTGCCCAGAAATCCCAACCGTATCACCTGAAAAAACAATGGAGATACGCTTCTTTGCACCAGGCAATCTTGTCAGCAACCTTGATTTTGTTGAAAGTATTTTTGGTAACGCAGGTAACCCTTATCTTGCAGAACACGATGCGGCTTTGGACACACGCCATTGGTCTGGACACACAGGTTGCGTCATTCTTGCTCCTCACTTGACCCAATTTACAAAGAAAGAACTAGGTTTACCACACTATGATGAGGCAAGCGAACGACAAAAAGCTGATGGTATGTGTTGGACATCAGAAGATGAAAAATATAATGATGGACACGCCTTCAAAATCACAACCCGTAACGAAAAAGGAGTTATCGTTACCATACTGGCAGATAATTACTACGGCTATTGCAAAAAAGAAGTCAAAACACAGCTCAGCTATGCCACAAATTTATTTGGCTTAACAGAAGAAGAGCATGCAGGCGGGGCACTTGCTTTCCGTCGTCGCAATCATGGTGAAGAATACGGTATTGATAGCAAAGCACACCGCCACCCTGAACGCTTCAATATGGAGAACCTCATTAAGCAGTTTGGAGATGTTATGGATGTCCAACCCGAAGGACATGCCATCGACAAAAAACATCCAAGCCTTATTTATATCCCCCTTCACATGCAAATGAATCTGCAAACACAGACCATTAGCTGGCAAAAAGATGGAAAAGAACAAAAAATAAAGTTGCAACCAAACAAAGTTTACATGCAACCCAATGGCTATAAAATCGAAATGATGAAACACCCTCATGCTCCATCATGGCGATTAATTGGTACAGATCCAGAAGGTGTTTTTTGCCATAAACCTTGTACTGTTTCAGGCGGCGGTAAATCCGAAATATCAAAATCCATCAACGATGCGGTCATTTATGGCGCTGTATATGTCCAAGACTTTGATGAAGACATGAATCAAGTCGAGCAAATCTTCCAGAAAGATTACAGCGATCACTTGAAACCTGAGTTTGCTAATGAAGACTCCGACCCAACACGAAAACCACTGGATATAAGACGTAGCTTAGGCTCGGTCATCCGTCTACTCACCCCATCAACCAGCAATACACCAGAGTACGAAGATTGGCTGGCAAGCATTCCTCCACGCATTTTATCCCAAGCCTTTATTATTAAACGCATGTATCGACCAGAGTGGGGTAAAAACTGGCGTGAGCATTTTTATGTTGACATCATCAATGGAAAACCAGGACATGCACTAAAATATGATGGACGAGATCTCGTTGCCTCTTATTTACGTGTTGGTTTAGATAAAAAAGGAGTATGGCATACCTACAAAGTCCGCCAAGATTTCATTGCAACTGAAAAAGTGCAAATGGAGGATGACATTAGTGCATCTGTTGTTGTCAGTGCTGACAAATTACCGAACACATCACCAAAATCATCTAATCCAAGTGTTAAGCTTGTAAAAAACTGCGAATACCGTTTATTCCAGCGACCAGATGAGGCAATACATCGCGGTTTTGATACACAAACTGAATTCGATATGGCTCAGCCAAATAATTTTATTGCCAACTATGAACCGCTCATTGGTGATAGCCTAGAGGCCATTGTTGAAGATGTTGTAGAGTTCCAAAAATATACTCCCCCTATGAGGAATCTTTTACAAGCAGCTTATGATAAGGGTGATCAATATGTTGTTTCATCCGCCAACCCGCGCATTATCAATGGCGAACCAAGTAAAAACCCACGTTACTTACAACTAAGACCCGATTTACAACAGCCTGCAAGAACATATATCGCAGAAATGGGGGCACGAATTAATCGTGGGATAGGATTATCCCAACCTGTTGTTTCTCCTGTTAACGCCGTTCTAACCGGTCGCCGCAATAATCCAGCAGAAAAAGGAATACGTCCACTCGCTGTCTATAATCCCATTCATTATCAAGAACTTCCTGAATTATTTATGGACTTCATTTGTAGTGTTACAGGCAAATCACCCTCTACTACAGGTGCAGGCAGCGAAGGTGCATTAACCAAGGGTGCTTTTAACGCCCTACGCACTACAGCTGACCTCAACAACACTTTAGTTTCCTTTATTATTACAGGCTACGCCGGCTTCTCAAGTGCAGCGGGGTATATTGGTCCCAATATTCGTGTTGATCATGATATTAGCTTATTGATACCTGAAATATGGGCACGCTTAAAAGAGCATGAGAGAGACCCAGCTCACATGATTGAAAATAATTACCTCGAAAAGCTAGAAGATTTCGAACATAAAGGTAAAACAGTCCAGCAAAGCCGACTCGGTTATCGTATAACAGATCGCTTTATTTCTGCCTATCTTGGAAAAATCTTCGACAATCCTGCTGTTGTTTTTGATGAGAAAATATTGAAGCCAGAATCACAAAATATGGATGAGTACATCGATGGCGTTAATAATATTGTTGAAGCACAACAAACAGTTGCGCAAAGATACCTTGATGATGGCAGTATCGAAGATGCCTGCCCTCCCCTCAAAGCTATCCTCTACATTATGGCAACAGGTAAGTATCAAGGAAAAACGGAACATGATCCAGAAATTAGAGCATTATTTGACCGTGATGCAATGCTAGCTTCAGATTGGTATCAAAAACGCCTAGAGACTAAACAACAGCGTGACATCGTTTTATGGGAAAAGCACTGCGAGAATCTTAAAAACTTCCTTGATCTTGAAGGACATGAAGATATTGCTAAAACGCTGGATATTCAAGGGCGATTAGATCGAGCTAAAATTCGCTTAGAAACAGTGAAGCAAACTAGCTATCTAGCAAGCTTAGAGGGGACAATTGGAGCGGATACATTAGCAGCCTGCACAAGTAAACCACTGTAGTATCTCGCAATATCTATGTAGTATCTCGCAATATCTATCAAGCAAAATATTCTATGAGTAATTCATGAAATTACTCATAGAGTAACTTATAGTAGTATTTGGTGGTATTGCCCTCCTCCTCATCCCCCTACTACTGTTTATTAGGATAAATTACCAATGTTTTTACCGCATTATTCTGTGTTTTACAGACTTCTATCGGATATCCATTAATCTTCAAGCACATATTTGCAACAGGGATAGACTCAAGATGCTCTAGAATCAACCCATTCATGGTTTTTCCCTTTTTCGTCGGCAGTTTAATACCTAACTTCTTATTCACCTCTCTAACATGAATTGCCCCTTCCATCCACGCACTGCCATCCTTTTTTACCGTAATTTTCTTCGTTTGGCTGCTCGGAGCAGTAGAGAATTCACCAACAATATCCTCTAGAATATCTTCCAAGGTAACTAATCCTAAGATTTCTCCATATTCATCAACAACTAAAGCTATACGCCGCTTTTCACGTTGAAAATTTAATAATTGCTGGGCAAGCGTTGTAAATTCTGGCGTAAAATACGTTGGGCGAATAGACTCCTCTAAGCGTTTTAAATTTAACTTACCCTCACGAAATATTGGTAATAATTTACGCAAATGAATAAAGCCTAAAATATTATCCAATGATCCTCGATACACTAAGAGTCGAGTAAAATTACTGCGTAATAATTGCTCCTCAACTTCATTCCAATCATCCTCTAAGTCAATTCCAGATATATCTACTCGAGGAATCATAATATCTTCAACCGTAGCAGTTTGCAGGCTCAATACACTCAGCAACATTTCTTGATGATTTTTTCGAATGGATGCTCCTGATGAAACAATGCTTTTAAGCTCATCATAATCCATTAGTGACGCATTTATTGACTCAGGATCTTCTTTAAGTAAGCGCAATAACCCATTGGAAAATAAATTAATTAGCCATACAACCGGAGAAAGTACTTTAGATAAATACGTCAACAAAAATGCAGCAGGAAAAGCAACCCGCTCAGGCTTTAATACGGCAAATGTTTTTGGGACTATTTCGGCAAAAACTAACAAAAAGATAGTTAGCACACCCGTTGCAATCGCTATTCCCAAATCACCCGATAACTGAAAACCAATAAAGGAAGCCACTTGAGTAATTAAGATATTTACAAAATTATTACCCAATAAAATTAAACTGATCAACCTATCTGGCTTATCTAATAATTTTTGAGCAAGTACCGCTCCCGTGAACTTTTTTTCTGCCAAATGTTTAAGGCGATGACGATCTAAAGCCATCAATGCTGTTTCTGAACTAGAAAAGAATGCAGACAGTAAAAAAAGAATGAATAGTATGACGAAGTAAATACCTAACGACGATTCAGTTTCCATATCAAGTAATCAAATACTCAAGAACAAATTTACTACCAAAAAAAGCGAGTAATAAGAAAGTTGAACCTATCAATGTCCATCGGACTGCAACTCTTCCACGCCAACCATAGCGAATATGTCCATAAAGCAAAGCGGAGAAAACAAGCCAAGCAACAATTGAAAAAACTGTTTTATGAATTAGGCCCCGCTGAAAAGAACCATCCAAGAAAACAACACCACTCAAAATGGCTACGGTAAGCAATATTACACCTAGCTTTATTAAACGAAACAGTAATGCTTCCATATCTTGCAAAGCGGGCAGTGTAGAAATTAATCCAGATGTTTTTCGTTTGTGTAAATTCCGATTTTGATGAGCTAATAATAGTGACTGCACTGTTGCAAACATCAGGACACTATAAGCAAGCAATGAAATCAAAATATGAAAACCCAAGCCACCAGAAAAATGCACCTCATCAATCGTCTCAGGAACTAATAAAGGTAAGGCAATACTGATAACGACCATCGGAATAATAAACAGACCTAGTGTTTCTATTTTGCACTTAAATATCGTATAAAAAAGCAATAAAGAGATCAGCCATGAGACATGTGAAATCACCGAGGTTAAACCAAAGTTTACGCTCCCCACCTGCATAAAAGTTGTGTATAGAATAAGAGCATGTAAAAGTATTCCTGCTCCCCATGCCAACTTTAAAAAAACGGTACTTTTATGCTGAGTATGATGCAATTGCCCACGAAAGCGGACAACAATTAATACAAATGTCGTTATATAAGCAATAATTGCTAAAATGCTAAGTATTGTTATCATTTTTGATTAGCTTCTTTCTCGATAATAAATCACAATAGACACCATATTATAACAGTGGGCAAGGAAACACGAAAATATGTTTGAAAATTTAAGCGATCGCCTCTCAGGTACAATAAAAAAATTACGCGGCCAAGCCAGATTAACCGATGAAAACATCAAGGATTCCTTACGCGAAGTCCGCATGGCTCTTCTCGAAGCTGATGTCGCTCTCCCTGTCGTTAAAGAACTCATCAACCGTATTCGTGAGCGTGCAATTGGTCAAGAGGTTCTGCAAAGTTTAACCCCCGGTCAAGCCTTAATTAAAGTCGTTGATACCGAGCTTGTCGAGATAATGGGGCAAGCGAATGAATCACTGAATTTAAAAGCTCAACCACCAGCCGTAATTTTAATGGCAGGCTTGCAAGGTGCTGGTAAAACAACCACAGCCGGCAAGCTTGCAAAACTACTTATCGAGCAAGAAAAGAAAAGCGTCTCAGTCGTTAGTTGTGACGTTTACCGCCCTGCCGCAATCAAGCAGCTTGAAACTATTGCAGCTCAAGCGGGTGCAACATTCATTGACAGCAACCCAAAACACAAACCCGCTAAAATTGCCAAAATTGCACTAAAAGCAGCTAAAAAATCCTACGCCGATGTGCTGATCATTGATACAGCGGGACGTTTACATGTCGATAGCGACATGATGGATGAAATTCAAGACATCCATAAAGTATCAAACCCTGTTGAAACGCTGTTCGTTGTTGACGCAATGACAGGACAAGATGCCGCAAATACAGCAAAAGCGTTTAATGACACTTTACCCTTAACTGGCGTTATTCTAACCAAAGCAGACGGTGATGCTCGTGGTGGTGCAACACTATCTGTCCGTCAAATAACAGGGAAACCCATCAAATTCATTGGTGTTGGTGAAAAAATTGATGCCTTGGAAGCTTTCCACCCTGAACGTATGGCATCTCGTATTTTGGGTATGGGCGATATTCTCAGTTTAGTTGAGGATGCTCAAAAAAATGTCGACCATAAAAAAGCTCAGAAACTGG
>JALVRY010000186.1 GCA_027024625.1 Thiotrichaceae bacterium | reverse complement strand
ATATTTTCTGTTAAGCCGCCCCCTGTAATATGTGCCATTGCTCTAACATTGAGTGCTTTAATCGCATGGAGTAGTGGTTTCACATAGATATGTGTAGGCGCTAGCAAGGCTTCACCTAAGCTACGACCATCATCAAAATCATCCCCTAGGTTTGCACCACTCACTTCAATGATCTTACGAATTAACGAATATCCATTTGAATGTGGCCCAGAGGATTCCAGCCCGATGATAGCATCTCCATTTTTTACATTGGAGTGGTCAATAATCTCATCTCGCTCCACCACTCCAACACTAAAACCTGCTAGATCAAAATCACCTTTACCGTATAAACCTGGCATTTCAGCAGTTTCGCCCCCCGTTAGAGCTGCTCCAGACATAACACATCCATCTGCAATACCTTTGACAACAGCTTCAGCGACATCCAAATCTAACTTTCCTGTTGCATAATAATCGAGGAAGAAGAGTGGTTCTGCTCCTGTTACCACAATGTCATTGACGCACATCGCAACAAGGTCAATACCAATGGTGTCATACACGCCAGTATCAATAGCTAGCTTTAACTTAGTTCCCACACCATCTGTACCAGAAACTAAAACAGGATTTTTGTAGGATGAAGGAATGGACATTAAGGCACCAAAACCGCCAATCCCACCTAGTACTTCTGGGCGTTTTGTGCGTTTGGTATGTGGCTTGATTCGGTCGATTAATGCATTTCCCGCATCAATATCGACACCAGAATCACGGTATGTCAAAGAGGTATTGTTGTCTGCCATGCTAGAGCCATATAATCTTTTTAGGGAACAAGGAGTCTAGCATGATTTTATAGAGACCCGAAGCTCCTAAGTAGCCAATCTGTTTTCACTTTACATGGCAACAACCCGAGTAGAAATGCTCCTTATTAATTAGGACTGAAATTGCATAGGGGTAATCAATATCAGACATTCCATCACTACACATTTCGACTTTTTGTAAAACAGCTATCACCTTATTATTTGCCTTCTCTGCATAGATCGAAGCGATTGATGTGTTGTTTTCGGATGTTTTATTAAAAACTATGGGAAGTTTAAGTTTTTCGCCATCCATTGGGGCATATTCCAATGTTTTTTTGGTGATTTTTATTCCCCAAAATGGTTCTGTACCGCCACAGCGTAAAGCGGCCTTTGATTCTTTTTTTGTTGTTACGGCACTGCCACTTGGTAAAAATAGGTAGCGCTTATTTACCCAACCTTGCTTACCTTCCCATTTCACTTTCCACCAATTTCCTTCAGTTTCCAGCTTTACTATCCCTGTACCATCAAATGGAATACGCGTTACGATATGGCTACCCGCGTTGGCTTCTTCACGCACATTTAGATAATCATCCTCTGCAACGCCTTTAACTGCATATAAATTTGTAGGCTCTGCAAATATATTTTCAGAGTACGAAAAAAGTAATACTGCTACCATCAGCACACGAAAAAGCTGTTTCATTGCTTAACTCCTTGACTATATAACTCGATAGTAGCTTATTTTTTACTATTTTGGGTGAAGAAAGCAGGACAGTCTTATTTTTACACCTGAATCCGTGACTTCAATGCGGCACAGTGAAGTCACAGATTCAGGTTACGGCTTATCTCAATTTCATCCATCAATAAAGCTGCAATATTGGCTGAATAGATTTGATCTAACTCTCTGATACAGGTTGGGCTGGTGACATTTATTTCCGTAATATAATCACCAATGACATCTAAACCAACAAACATAAGTCCCATTTCTTGCAAACGTGGTGCTAGAGCATTGCATATCTCATATTCTCTTTCTGTCAGGTCGACACCTACGCCTTCTCCCCCAGCAGCAAGATTTGCTCGACCTTCACCTTCTGCGGGAATTCTGGCTAAAGCATGCGGAAACGGCTTACCATTAACAATTAAAATACGTTTATCACCTTGCTTATATTCAGGTAAAAAGCGTTGAGCCATGATTGTTTTTTTACCGTGATCTGTAATGGCTTCTAAAATAACATTTGTATTTGCATCACCGTGCTTAATTTGGAAAATCATAGCACCGCCCATGCCATCAAGCGGCTTGACAACAATATGACCTACCTCTTTCAAAAAAGATTTTATACGCTGCATATCACGGCTTACTAAAGTTTCTGGGCAGTATTGTGGGAACTCAGCAGTAAAAAATTTCTCATTACAAGATCTGATACTATCCGCTCTATTTACCACTAATAAACCTTGCTTAGCCGCTAACTCTAGTAGATAGGTACTATAGATATACTCCATATCAAAAGGTGGGTCTTTTCGCATAAGCACGACATCTAAGCAATGTAGCTCTTGTTGAATGGACGTTTCTACCTCATAAAAATCACTAGGTTTATCTTTGACTGTAACTTTCTGCATATCTGCATATACAACACCATCTCTTGTGTAGAGGTCTCCTTGCTGCATATAAAATATGCTCCAACCCCGTCGCTGAGCCTCTAACATCATCGCAAAAGAGCTATCTTTTTTGGTATTTATACTTTCAATAGGATCAATAATGAAGCCGATAGAGAAATTAGTCATAATTTTTAACTACTTATTATAATTACAGGGTATTTCATAAATTATAACGATATTTAGCTAAAAGAGTTTGAATTATCTTCATAACCTTCTGTCCGAAGCTGAGAACCTTTTGTTCTTTTAATACCAAATGATAGGAGATTAATAATGAAAATACTAACGGGCACTCTTGTAATGGCAAGCGTACTAACACTAGCAGGCTGTGGGGCTTACAATGAGCCTGTGTCTAACGCTACACGTAATGCGGCAATCGGTGCTGCAGTAGGAGCTTTAGCAGGAAAAAACACAGGTGACAAAAGTGATGAGCGAGCTCTAAAAGCAGCAGCAATCGGCACCGCAGCAGGCTATATTTATGGCTCTGAAGTCGACAAGCGAAATGAGCGTAGACGACGCGGTTACTAATACTGTTCTAGCGTAAAAACAAAAAAGCCACTATTACTTTATCAGTAGCAGTGGCTTTTTTATTACATCTTTTTATTTGAATTTAGATCACTTCATCGTCATTTGAACAACCGCAACACAAGCAGCCATTAAGGCTCCTGGTAATATTCCTAAAGCGATTAAACCAAGACTATTTACACTGAGTAATATGTCAAAATCCATTGAAGCTTTTACCTGATACTTCTCACTCTCTTCATCAGGCTTATCAAAATACATAAGCTTAATTGCTCGCAGATAGTAGTAAGCACCAATCACAGACATTACAACAGCATAAGCCGCCAACCAAACTAAGTCTGCATTAACAACTGCCTGAATAACCATTAGCTTTGCATAAAAACCAACCGTTGGTGGAATACCGGCCATTGAAAATAAAACAATCATCATCATAAATGCATACCAAGGATGACGACGGCTTAAACCTTTTAGATCCGATAATTGATCTGCTTCGTAACCTTCTCTACTCAGCAACATAACGACAGCAAAGCCGCCAAGCGCTGTTAAAGCATAGGTAATTGTATAAAATAGCGTTGCGGAATAGCCTGCTTGTGTACCCGATAGGATACCTAAAACAACAAACCCCATATGAGCAATCGTAGAATAGGCTAACATTCGTTTTAGGTTAGTTTGAGCAATGGCGATTATGTTACCAATAGCTAGCGATAACACAGCAAGGAAAATAAATATTTGCTGCCAACTCTCTTGAAGCCCGCCCATGCCATCAACCAATAGACGAAAAACCATACCAAAAGCTGCGAGCTTAGGAAGCGTACCAATAAACTGTGTTACTGACGTAGGAGCGCCATCATAAACATCGGGAATCCACATGTGGAAGGGAGCAACTCCCAATTTAAACCCTAGCCCAACGAGAATAAATGATAAACCAAGTAATAATCCAAGATTTGAAGTCAGACTATCTTGAGCATTGATATACATTGCAATACCTGCAAGATCGATATGTGAACTCAAGCCATACACAATCGACATTCCATACAGGAGCATTCCTGAAGCAATGGCTCCCAGTACAAAATATTTCATTGCAGCTTCTGATGCTCGACCATTGTCACGCTGCAAAGCAACCATTGCATAGAGAGCAAGAGATAGTAGCTCTAAGCCAAGATACAATAACAACATGCTGTTAGCAGATACCATGATCATCATGCCAAGAACCGCAAACAAGCCCAAGGAATAATACTCGCCCGTACACATGCCTCTATCACGTTGATATATTCGTGAATAAATAAAAGCAGCACTACCGATAAGGAGCATCGCTATTTTCAGCATATCTGCAAGTGCGTCTTTTACATACATACCATAAAACGCAAGCTCTCTTGCAACGGCCACGCCACTATTGGCTGCCTCCGTTCCCATTGAATTGTAAACTAGCCATGCGGTAGTGAGCAGGCTCATCTGTGTCAGTAAAAAAGTGACAATTTTCACTGATTTGCTTAAAAATAAATCTAGCAGCAACACGCAGAACACTGCCGTCAAAAGAAAAACCTCTGGTAAGGCAATTAAAATGTCATTTGATATATTCATTTTGTGTCCCTACAGTTTGCTGCGTGAAGCGAGTTCAATTAAATTTTGCAGAGTCACTGACATCACATCAGTTAACGGCTCAGGCCATAAGCCTAACCACAATACCATCACAGCCAATGACAACATGATAATAAATTCACGTTTATTTAAATCGGTTAATGCAGCAACTTGGTCATTGCTAACATCGCCAAACATCACCCTTTTTACCAACCACAGCGTATAAGCTGCCCCCACAATCAGAGTGGTTGCCGCAAGGAAGGCATACCAGAAGTTTGCTTTGAAGCTGGCAAGAATAACCATGAATTCACCAACAAAACCTGATGTACCCGGCAAGCCCGTATTAGCCATTGCAAATAATACAAAGAAAGCTGCAAAAATAGGCATTTTATTTGCCACACCACCGTAAGCAGAAATCTCTCTCGTATGCATACGGTCATACAATACACCAATAGCGAGGAACATTGCGCCTGAGATAAAGCCATGAGAAATCATTTGCACCATACCACCTTGCATCGCCAATTCCGCTCCCGCAAAACCATCCGTTGCGCGATAAATAGGGTAGATTAGGAAAATACCTAGCGTTACAAATCCCATATGTGCAATTGATGAATAGGCTACTAGCTTTTTCATATCTGTTTGTACAATAGCAACAAAGCCGATGTAAACTACAGCCACTAGCGACATTAATACAATTAGCCAATCCAGTTGCAAGGATGCATCAGGCGTAATTGGTAATGAGAACCGTAAGAAACCATAGCCACCAATTTTTAACATGATTGCGGCTAAGATAACTGAACCACCCGTAGGTGCTTCGACATGTGCGTCCGGCAACCATGTATGCACAGGCCACATCGGAATTTTCACGCCAAAAGCAAGCAGGAACGACAAGAAAATAAATGTCTGTTCTGTTAAACCGAGTTTTAATGAATATAAGTCTTTTAGCCAAAAGCTTGGATTGCCTTGATCTAATCCAATGTTGTACATGTAGATCAAACTCACTAGCATGAAAACAGAGCCTAGGAAGGTATAAAGGAAAAACTTGATCGTTGCGTAAACACGATTTGGTCCACCCCATACACCAATGACGATAAACATGGGGATCAGCATTGCCTCAAAGAAAACGTAGAACAACATCGCATCTTGTGCTGCAAAAACCCCATTGACTAAACCAGACATGATCAAAAATGCTGCCATATATTGTGCAACACGATCTTTGATCACTTCCCAACCGGCAAGTACAACCAATACGGTCGTGAATGTATTGAGTAGAATCAATGGCATAGAGATACCATCTACGCCAAGGTAATAGAAAATCTCAAATGTTTTAATCCACTCTTTGCCTTCCCAAAACTGCATGTCTGCTGTTGATGGATCAAAACTTGTGTAAAGCGGGATACTTACCAAGAATGTGGCAACGGCAACAATTAACGCAGCAGGCCTAGCACCCAACTTATCGCCTAGGGCTAATACAATAAAACCACCAACAATTGGCAGCCAAATAACAAGGCTTAATAGAGGCCAGTCAGTAAACATATCCACTTCTCCTACCCCTTACTACCAAAAATAAACCAACTAAGTATTACTAATACACCCAATATCATTGAGAAGGCATAGTGATACATATAACCTGTCTGCATGTGACGAATAATACCTGAGAAGAAAGCAATAACTCTGGCAGAACCATTAACAACCAGACCGTCAATCACAAAACGATCCCCTAGTGCCCACAGTGTTTTACCTAGACCAATCGCTCCACCCGCAAATACTTTTTGGTTAAAGTCATCGGCATAATACTTGTTATCTAGCAAGGTATGCATCCAGCGGAACTTATCATAAGCCCAATCAGCGATTGATTGATTTTTCATATAGATATACCAAGCAGAACCTAAACCAGCCATTGCCAGCCAGAATGGAGGCGACATCAAACCATGTGTGATAAAGCCAAATAAGCCATGTTCATGGAAATGGTGGCTGATCTCTTCAATAGCACCATGAGCTTCATCAACAAAGACGACGCCATCAAAGAAGTTCCCAACAACAATAGGATCAATAAAGTAACCCGCAAAGACGGATGGAATTGCTAATGCAATCAACGGAACGGTGACAACCAATGGTGACTCTTTTAAGTGATGCTTGGTGTGATCATCCATACGTTCTTCCCCGTGGAAAACCAAGAAGAACAGACGGAAGCTATAGAATGCGGTGACGAACACACCGAGTAGCACCATCCAATACGCAAATTCCGCTCCCGGAAGTTCCGTTGCCTGTACCGCCTCGATAATCGAATCTTTTGAGAAGAAACCTGCAAGACCGGGGAAGCCAATTAATGCCAATGAACCGATTAGCGATGTCCAGTAGGTAATTGGCATATACTTTTTCAAGCCGCCCATTTTACGAATATCTTGCTCATGGTGCATTGCGATAATGACTGAACCTGCCGCCAAGAATAATAACGCCTTGAAGAATGCGTGTGTCATTAAGTGGAATAGCCCTGCACTATAAGCTGATGCGCCTAATGCAACCGTCATATAACCCAACTGCGATAATGTTGAGTAGGCAATGACGCGTTTAATGTCATATTGGATGATACCAATCAATCCCATAAAGAATGCTGTAATTGCACCAATAATCATCACAAAACTCAATGCTGTTTCAGACATTTCAAAGATAGGTGACATACGCGATACCATAAAGATACCCGCTGTGACCATCGTCGCCGCATGAATTAACGCTGAAATAGGTGTTGGACCTTCCATTGAATCGGGTAGCCAAACGTGTAGCGGTACTTGTGCTGATTTACCCATTGCTCCGATAAATAGCGAAATAGCAATAACTGTCATTAATGACCATTCTTCACCAGGAATAATACTGATTTTTGTATCAAGCAATGCTGGGACTTGCTTGAAGACTTCAACGTAATCTAACGTGCCGAAGTAGGTATAAATTGCCGCAATACCAAGTAAGAATCCAAAGTCACCCACACGGTTAACTAAAAAGGCTTTCATATTGGCAAAAATTGCTGTTTCTTTCTTGAACCAGAAACCAATCAATAAATAAGAAACTAAGCCAACAGCCTCCCAGCCGAAGAATAGCTGCATAAAGTTATTTGCCATTACCAACATCAACATGGAGAAGGTAAACAGCGAGATGTAACTAAAAAAGCGTTGATAACCTGGGTCATCATGCATATAGCCAATAGTATAAATATGTACCATCAGGGAGACAAAAGTCACCACGACCATCATCATCGCGGTAAGGTTATCAATCATAAAGCCGATTTCAAATCTCATGCCTTCGATGACTGACCATGTGTATACCGTATCGTTATAGCTATTTCCGCCCAATACTATGTGATTAAAAACAATCACAGATAGTATAAATGCCATCGCCACCCCCAAGATAGTAACGGTATGCGACAACATACGCCCAAGGTAGCGTCCAAATAGCCCAGCGAGGATTGCACCAATTAATGCTGAAAGTGGAACAGCGAGATAAATACTTTCCATCATTTACCCCTTCATCTCGTCAAGATCTTGAACATTGATCGTGCGTTTATTTCTAAATAGCACAACTAATATCGCCAAACCAATCGCAGCTTCTGCGGCGGCCACCGTTAATATAAAGAAGACAAATATTTGACCCTCTATATTATTTAGATAGTGTGAAAATGCGATAAAGTTGATGTTTACGGCAAGCAGCATTAGCTCAATACACATCAACAAAATCAGGATATTTTTACGGTTTAAAAACATCCCTGCAATACTGATGGAGAACAGCAAGCTCCCAAGGATCAAAAAGTGTGACAATGTGATCATCAACTATTCTCCTACTCTTTTTTCTGCGGGCATCTTAACAATACGCAAACGATCATTACGTTTTGTTCTGATTTGTTTTGATGGGATTTGATGCTTTACACCTTCACGGCGACGTAGTGTAAGAGCAATTGCTGCAATAATGGCAACCACTAAGATGACAGCAGCAATCTCAAAGGGGTAAACATAGTCGGTATAAAGTACCGCACCAATTTCTTTGGTATTGCTGTAATCAGCACCGTGAACTACGGCATTATTGAAATCAAAACTACTTGATGTCATCACGATGGTAATTTCAGCTGCAATAATAATGGCGACTAATGCAGCTAAAGGCATCATCTTTACAAAACCCTCTCGTAGCGGATCCATATTAATATCGAGCATCATAATGACAAATAAGAACAGCACCATAACCGCACCGACATAAACCAACACAAGGGTTATGCCAAGGAACTCTGCCTCTAATAGCAGCCAAATAGCCGAGCTGGTGAAGAATGACAGTATTAAAAATAAGGCTGCATAAATAGGGTTGCGAACTAATACAACGCCCAACGCCCCACTCACCAAAATGGCAGAGAAAAAGTAAAAAATGAATTGTTCAAATGTCATGGAGTATTTATCTCTCGCTTTAATTTAACGCAGAGGTCACAGAGAAAGATTCACAGAGAACACAGAGCCTAATTAGACCCTATTTTAAAATTCTATGTTCTCTATGCCTCCCTCTGTGCCTTCTATGTTAAAAATACCTTTTAACGATATGCCGCTTCTACAGCTCTATCTTTTGCTATTTGTTTTTCATGCTTGTCACCAAATGCCAATAGCATTTCTTTTGTAGCTACGCTACCTTCGCGACTTTCAAAGTGATATTCAAATTCACGTGTCTCGACAATCGCATCCACAGGGCAGGCTTCTTCACAGAATCCGCAGTAGATACATTTAAACATATCGATATCGTAACGCGTGGTACGGCGTGTACCGTCTGCTCGTTCTTCAGATTCTATCGTAATGGCTAGGGCTGGGCAGGTTGCCTCACATAATTTACAAGCAATGCAACGCTCCTCACCATTTTCATAGCGACGCAATGCATGATGCCCACGAAAGCGTGGAGACATGGGCGTTTTTTGCTCTGGATATTGAACGGTAATTTTACGTTTAAAAAAGTACTTACCCGTTACACTTAAGCCCTGCAGTAACTCAAATAATGTAAATGTTTTTATCTGGTGTTTTATATAATCAATCATGAGCCTGCTCGCTTGCTAGAATTTTGGAATCAGGTGCATTTGTTGTGCTCAAGCGTGCGTACTTGGACTGAGCAAGATAGCCGTAGCTATCTTGTGAAGGAAAGTACGTGCTATTGGGTGCAACAAATGTGCATGAACCAAAATAACATGTTGTAAGTTTAAAAAACATCAAAGCATATTCTCAAAGTATTTTTCATCAAGTGTTCTTGTGTTCCAGCAAGAGAGCAGGCTAACTCCAAGGCTCCCAGCCAAATGCACCAATGGCAATCATCTCACCAAAAATCCAAACCAAGGTGACAGGTATTAATATCTTCCAGCCCAAACGCATGATTTGATCATAACGGTAACGAGGGAAAGTCGCTCTAAACCAAAGATAGAAGAACAAAAAGACCATTGTTTTGAGCAAGAACCAATGGATTCCACTACCTAATGCAGCTCCGAGAAAAGGAATGTCTGTTAAGAAAGTACCTTCAAATGGAGATAGCCAACCACCTAAGAACATCAAACTAGTTAAACCCGAAATAAGGATCATGCCCGCATATTCAGCAAGAAAGAATAGTGCAAATGCCATGCCAGAGTATTCCACATGGAAGCCTGCCACAATTTCAGATTCACCTTCAGCTACGTCAAAGGGAGCACGATTGCTTTCTGCAACACCTGAAATAAAGTAAACAAGGAATAAGCCAAACAAAGGCCAGACAAACCAATTAGTAATTCCACCCGCTTGGGCATTCACAATATCCGTTAGGTTTAAACTATTGGATGCCATCAAGACACCAACTAAAGCAAAGCCCATCGCAATTTCATAAGAAACCACCTGAGCACCTACTCGCATGGCACTTAACATGGCATATTTAGAGTTAGACGCCCAACCTGCAAGGATAACACCGAACACGTCAAGAGAAGTAATCGCTAGAATAAACAACAAACCCGCATTGATATTGGCTAATACCATACCATCCGAAAAGGGCATAACTGACCATGCGACTAATGCGGGAGCAAGCACCAAGATTGGAGCAAAATAGAATACAAAGCGACTTGCCTCAGTAGGCACAATCACTTCCTTAAACATCAACTTGACGACATCAGCAATTGGTTGTAACCAACCTTTAGGGCCAACGCGATTCGGACCTAAGCGAATTTGCATATAGCCAATAACTTTTCGCTCAGCATAAGTGGTATAAGCCACCGCTAAGACTAGTGGTAAAATAATCGCTATAATTTTTAGCAGGATAACAACAACAGTTGTTAACCAAACTGGCAAGCTACCCCAAATTGCTATCAAGCTATCCATTATCCCTCACCTTACCCTTTGCTTATTTCGACAGTGCCGAAGGCGGAACCCAACTCAGCAGATTTTTGTGTGCCGGCGGGAATCAATACACTGCCCGCTGGAATAGCATCATCTTCAATTAATCCCATTAACACGCTGGAATCCCCTTGTGAAACGGAGACTGAATCACCAGCACTCAACCCCAGTTGCTCAATATCCGCTGAATTCATGCTTACACTACGACGTGCATCACCAGCCGTTTGCTGTAAAGCTTTTGCCCGACGGACAACCGCATCACACGAATACATTTGTACCTCACCAATACGTTGCAAACCATCTACTGCATCTGAACCAACCGCATCAGCTCTTTCTACATCGTTGTTGTAATCACCTGTGACTTCTATCGCTGCTTTTACTTCATCACGAACCTCTTCCGAGCTCATATAATCGAAGCCATCAATATCTAACATATTCCCTAAAACACGTAGAATTTTCCACGTAGGTCTTGCCTCACCAAGTAATTTTGATACTCCTGTGAAGCTTTGGAATCGTCCTTCCATATTAACGAAAGTACCTGATGTTTCTACTGTTTGTGATGCGGGCAGTAGAATCGTTGCTGTTTCTTTTAATTTGCTGTTTGCATAAGAAGTAATGGCAATCACATTATCTGCCGCAGCCAAGGCGCCTAAAGCTTGCTGTGGATTATCACAGTCATATTCTGCCTCAACATCTAGCAATACAAAGGTTTTTGTACTGCCGTCCAATGCTTCGCTGATTGTCTTACCAATAGTCTCGGCTGCTTTACCTGCTTCTACACGATGTGGAATAGCTCCCGCCATCCATGCACCAGCAGTATTGGCTGATTCTGCCAAGTAACCTAATTTAGCTCCTGTATTTTTACTTAACGCTACCGCTAAGCTACAGAGACCAGCATAAGCAGGATGTTGATTTGCCAAATTGCCAAGCAATATGATTGCATTTCCAGCTTCTTTTAGATTATCTGCAATGACTTGAGCTTGTTCTGTAACTTCAACATCAGCAAATGCAGCAGGTACATTACCACTTGCTTTCACAATAGCCGCTAGATTATTTAGCATTTCAGCAGGTGTACTAACACTTTGCTCTGCTACATCGTAGTTAAATTCAATATGATGCGGGTTAACCGTCATCACTTTCGCACCGTTTAATGTTGCCTTACGGATACGATGATTCGCCATCGGCTGTTCATAACGAACATTTGAGCCAACCAATAATACAGCGTTTTGTGTTTCTAGCTCTTCTAAGCTAACGCCCAACCAAGGAAACATTGGTGCATTTTCCTGATCAGCAAAGTCTGTTTGACGTAGGCGATGATCAATGCTGTTTATACCTATTGATCGCATTGATTTTTGTAATAAGTACAGCTCTTCTAGCGTTGCATTAGGAGATGCAAGTACGGCGGCACTATCTTTATCGCAGTTTTTAAGCAGTTTTGCTGTTGCTTCCAGTGCTTCATCCCAGCCAACAGTCTGCCATTCACCGCGAGCATTTTTTATCATGGGTTGTTCTAGGCGTTCTTCAGAGTATAGGCCTTCGTAGCTATAGCGATCACGGTCTGAAATCCAACACTCATTAACGGCATCGTTCTCATTCGGAACAGTACGCATCACTTTGTTACGAAATGTATGGTGATAAACATTAGAACCAACTGAGTCGTGTGGTGCAATTGAAGCAGTTTGAATAATTTCCCATGCTCTTGCTTTAAAGCGTGAAGGTTTCATTGTTAATGAACCAACAGGGCACACATCAACCACGTTACCCGATAGCTCAGATTTAACACATTCGCCTGCAAAGGTTGCAATTTGTTCACGATCGCCACGCCCGATCATACCAAACTCACGCATTCCTGCGATTTCTTCACCAAAACGAACACAGCGAGTACACTGAATACAGCGCGTCAAATCTGTTGCAATCAATGGACCGATATTTTTATCAATGACGATGCGTTTTTCTTCAATATATTGTGATTTGTCACTACCATGAGCTACGGCTACATCTTGTAATTCACACTCTCCACCTTGATCGCAAATAGGGCAATCCAAAGGATGGTTGATCAGCAAAAACTCCATTGTGGCTTGCTGTGCAGCGATAGCAGCGGGTGAATGCGTCCAGACTTTCATGCCATCCATAACCGGTGTTGCACAAGCCGGTAGAGCTTTTGGTGCTTTTTCCACCTCTACCAAGCACATACGGCAGTTGGCTGAAACAGATAGTTTTTTGTGATAACAGAAGCGTGGGACTTCAATATCATTGGCATCAGTCGCTTCGATCAACATAGAGCCTGCTTTGGCTTCTATCTTTCTACCGTTGACTTCGATTGTGATTGTGTCACTCATCTCGTCTACGCTCCTTCTACCATGCTACGTCCATGCTTGACGTAATGTTCAAATTCTTCACGATAATGCTTAATGAAACTCCATACAGGCATCGCAGCAGCTTCACCCAAGGCACATATCGTTCTTCCTTCTATTTTATGAGCCACGTCATCTAGGCGATCAATATCTTCTGGTCGACCGTCACCTTCAACCATGCGGGTCAACATGCGATACAACCAACCTGTACCTTCTCTGCAAGGCGTACATTGCCCACAAGACTCTGAGTGATAAAAGCGCGAAATACGTTGTAGTAACTTAACCATATCCGTTGTTTCATCTATCACCATCACTGCACCAGAGCCTAAGTAAGAACCTGCTTTTTGGATTGTGTCGTAATCCATCGTTAATTCCATCATGACATCAGCAGGCACAACAGGCACAGATGATCCACCCGGAATGACAGCCTTTAACTTATTGCCATTTAACACGCCACCTGCCATCTCTAGCAGATCTTTGAAAGGTGTTCCCATTGGGATTTCGAAGTTACCGGGATTATTTAAGTGACCCGACATGGAAAATAACTTTTCACCGCCAGAACCTTCCACGCCAAGATCATTAAACCACTTGCCGCCATTCCGCATAATTGCAGGAATAGATGAAAGTGTTTCTGTGTTATTAATCGTGGTTGGACGACCATATAAACCGTAACTTGCAGGGAATGGCGGCTTAAAACGTGGCTGCCCTTTTTTACCTTCTAACGATTCAAGCAATGCCGTTTCTTCGCCACAGATGTATGCACCTGCACCTAAAGAGCCATATAGGTTAACGGTAATACCTGAATCTTGAATATTCTCACCTAGCAAGCCAAGTTCATACGCTTCTTTTAATGCGGCCTCAAAACGTATGGATGGCAAATCCATAAACTCGCCACGCATATAGTTATAACCCACTGTTGCCCCAATAGTATAAGCGGCAATCGCCATGCCCTCGACAAGAGCATGCGGGTTATACATAAGAATTTCGCGGTCTTTACAAGTACCAGGCTCGGACTCATCTGAATTACAGACGATATACTTCTGCCCTGGCATATCTTTAGGCATAAAGCTCCACTTCATACCCGTTGGGAAACCTGCACCACCACGACCACGCAAACCTGAATCTTTTACTTCATCAATAATGTCATTTGGGTCTGTTTTTTCTGCGATAATTTTTTTCCACGCCTCATAACCACCTTCTTTAATGTAGTTCTCTAGCGTGTGTGATTCATCACCATACTTTCGTGTATTGAAACAAATTAGGTTTGCCATGTGCTTTACTCCAACCCGTCCAAAATCTCATCCACTTTTTCATTGGTGAGATTTTCATAATACACATGATCGACTTGCATCATTGGTGCTCCTGCACAAGCCGCCAAACATTCTTCTTCTATTTTGAAATAGAATTTTTTATCTTCAGTGGTTTCGCCCATCTTAATACCGAGTTTTTTCTCGATATGCTCAACAATTTTATCCGAGCCACGCAACATGCAAGATACATTGGTGCAAACAGAAATACTGTGTTTGGCCGCTGCTTTTTCATCCAGCTCAAACATGGAGTAAAAACTTGCGACTTCGTAAACAGCAATTTTGGGAATATCCAAATAGTCCGCCAGTGCCGCAACTTTATCATCAGAAACATAATGATCTTCGTGCATAACTGCTCGCAATGCACCCAATAAAGCGGACTGCTTCTGATCTTCGGGATATTTAGCTAACCAGTGATCGATTTCTTCACGTTCATGGTCACTTAGGATACTTTTATCACTCATTAGCGATCCACCTCTCCGAATACTATGTCCTGTGTACCTATGATGGTAACAACGTCTGCCAACATATGCCCTTTTGCCATTTCATCCATCGCGGATAAGTGAGCAAAACCTGGAGCACGAATTTTTAAGCGATATGGCTTATTTGCCCCGTCAGAAACAATATAGCAACCAAACTCACCTTTAGGGTGCTCAACTGCCGCATAAGCCTCACCCTCTGGCAAGCAGAAACCTTCTGTGACAAGTTTAAAGTGATGAATTAATGATTCCATATCACCTTTTACGGCATCACGTTTCGGCATCGTTATTTTATGATCATCCAGAAGCACATCACCCGGATTTTTACGCAACCAATCAATACACTGTTTGATAATACGATTGGACTGACGAAACTCTTCAATTCTTACCAAATAACGGTCATAGCTATCACCATTAGTACCCAGTGGAATATCAAAGTCCACTTTATCGTAAGCCGCATAAGGTTGCTTTTTACGAATATCCCACTCTACACCCGAACCACGCAACATAGCACCTGTTAAGCCAAGCTGTTTTGCTCGTTCCGGTGTTACAATACCAATATCAACTAAACGCTGTTTCCAGATACGATTATCTGTCAACAATGTCTCGTACTCATCAACATAAGTTGGGAAACGCTCAGTAAAATCTTCTAAAAAGTCCAATAAAGAGCCTTCACGATTTTCATTAAGACGCTTTACATCTTTATCACTGTTCCAACGATTCTTTTCATACTTAGGCATTGAGTCCGGCAAATCTCGATAAACGCCACCAACACGATAATAACTAGCATGCAGCCTTGCACCAGAAACCGCCTCATAAGCATCCATTAAATCTTCACGCTCACGGAAAGCGTAAAGAAACATGGTCATTGCCCCTACGTCTAATGCGTGAGCACCAATCCAGAGTAGATGGTTAAGAATTCTCGTGATTTCATCGAACATGGTGCGAATATATTGGGCACGAATTGGGGCTTGTATACCCAGCATTTTTTCTATCGCCAAGATATAGCCATGCTCATTAACCATCATAGAGACATAATCTAAGCGATCCATATAGCCAATACTTTGGCTATACACCTTAGACTCTGCTAATTTTTCTGTACCACGATGTAATAAGCCAATATGTGGATCTGCACGTTGGATTACCTCACCATCCATTTCTAAGATAAGTCGCAACACACCATGTGCAGCAGGGTGAGCAGGGCCAAAGTTCAGCGTAAAGTTACGAATTTCAGGCATTAGTCTTCTACCTCATCGGCCGCTGAAAAGCGTTGATCATTACGTTTCATAC
>JALVRY010000185.1 GCA_027024625.1 Thiotrichaceae bacterium | reverse complement strand
ATTTATTTTGCTTATTGTGGGTGTCGTCTTGATTGGTGATGGCAGTCACCAAGCTCATCTACATTTATTTGATTATGCGGTAGAGCCTATATCGAAAGCGACCTTCTACTTCTCAATGATTGTTTTGGTAATTGTTGATGTGCTACAAAGCAAGCACCAGAAGGTTTTAGCGAGAAAAAAGTAAATTAAGGCTTGTGTGCAAGGGTTTCGGTTTATAAAAAATGCTGTAATAACCGCTTGGCTTCTTGCTTTAATGCAAGGTACTGCTTACTAGAGCAGGGTTGGGCGGCAAATTGTGCTACTTCTAGCCGCTGGATAAACTCCTCTGGCAGAGAGCTGTCGGCAAGCCGCTTCACTTGCAAACTGTGTAGCATAATTTTTGTAATAGCAGTTGGATTAATCGGCTTGTCGGTGAGCTTGTCCAGTTGTCTAATTCCTTTACGAAGTGGTTGTTGATAGTGTTGCCAAAACCAAATACTAGCGATTAACATTAATAAGCCTACCAAGCTAATCGGCAAAATTAGCCAAGAATAGTCGGGTGGTATTGGAGCAAGTTCAATATCTTGCAGTACGTTTACTGTTGTATTCATGTGCCTAAGCCATGGGGTAGGGGAATCTGGGATTCGGGAGATTTCTCTGTGGTCAATAAACGATAATAGGCGCAACCTAAGCCCTGTAACTGCTGTTTGATAGCCGTATGGTGTTTCTCTGCTTTCTGCTTAAACTGTTCTCGGCATTGCTTATTGGATAAATCTACTGTCTGTCCAGCCTCTGCATTCTTTTTTTGCAATAAAATATGCCCCGCATTGGGTAACTCTATCTCGATGGGGTCTGTGATTTGTATAGTGAAAATAGGGTGCTGATTTTGTAGTTGCAACAAGTGTGTGTCAGAGTCTGTGTTTAAATCAATAAAATCACTGATTACGTAAATATGTGTGCCACGGCTAAGTTGCTGTTGAATTAGCGGCAATACCGTATTTAATGAAGGTGCTAGATTTGATTCCTGTGGTGGACAGGCGACAGAACACGCTTCCGTAAGTTTCCAAATATCATGTGGGTGGGTATTTTCTGTAAACCATTGGGTTTGGTCATTACTTAGGCGAACAGCAGAAACTGTCCAGCCTTGCTGTGCTGCAGCAAAGGCGATCAGAGCTGTGATGCGTGAAGCTTGAGCTGCTTTCAGGCGAACCCTTGTGCCAAATCGCATAGAGTCACGGTGATCTAATAAGATAAATACTGAAGGACGACGCTCTTCTCTAAACTGTTTTAACTGTGTTGTCCCCGTTCTGGCGGTGAGTTGCCAGTTGATAAAGCGGGGTTCATCGCCTGCTTGATACTCACGGCTTTCCTCGTAATCTAAACCAGCACCGCGATAACGGGAGGCAACATCACCAATTTGCTGTTGCTCCAAAAGCCGTTGTGAGTGAGGTAGTGCTGCAGAGTGAGCTTGTTGGTAAAGTGCCTGTAGTTCCTTTGCATTTAGCAAGGGTTGAGATGCCGCATCGTGTCGCCACGTCCATTTCACGGAATTGCAACCTCAGAGAGTATTTTCTGGATAATTGCATCAGGGCTAACTCTTGCAGCTCGTGCAGCATAACCCATGACCAAACGATGCCGTAAAACATCGGGTGCAATGTCAATAATATCGTCAGGTACAACATAATCACGCCCACGAATATAGGCTAAAGCACTACTTGCCTTAGCTAAAGCCAGTGATGCCCGTGGTGATGCACCCGCTTGTAGATAGTTTTTCCACTCGGGGGTAAAGCGTTCTAATTGGCGAGTTGCACCAACCAATTCAATAATATATTTCTCTAATTCAGGTGCTAAGTGAACAGCTAATACCTCCTTCCGTGCTTTTAATACGTGCTCAGGGTTGAGCGGTGATGTGGTATAGGTTTCTTGATGATTCGTTTCTTGTTCACGGTCACGTTGTAGGATTAATAACTCCTCATCCGGTGTCGGGTAGCTTAAAACTACATGCAATAAAAAACGATCCAACTGAGCTTCTGGAAGAGGATAGGTACCACTTTGTTCCAGTGGATTTTGTGTTGCCATGACGATAAATAAGTCAGCTAGCGGACGCGTCTTTCCGCCAACGGTAACTTGATGCTCTTGCATCGCCTCAAGTAAAGCAGCTTGAACTTTTGGTGGAGCACGATTAATCTCATCAGCAAGGATAATCTCATTAAAAATCGGACCTTCAACGAAATGGAATGATCCTGTTTCAGATGAATAAATATCACAGCCAGTTAAATCGCCTGGCATTAGACCGGGGCTAAACTGGATTCGCTGAAAATTAGCTCGAATACCTGTCGCCAAGGCATTAACTGCTGTGGTTTTGGCTAAGCCCGGTAGACTTTCTAGTAAAACATGACCACCCGTAAGCAAACCAATCATCATGCGATCTAATAAATCAGTTTGCCCAACAATAGTTTTTTCTAAGTGCTTGCGAAGTTGCAGAAATTTGGTTTGTGTTTGCATAAAGCTATCTTACTAACGAAGCAAAGGCGTGTCGAATTTGATCGGGCTTGAATTGATGGGCTTTATTGATGCTTATTGAAAGATGTAATGGTCGGGGCGAAAGGATTTGAACCTTCGACCCCCACAACCCCATTGTGGTGCGCTACCAAGCTGCGCTACGCCCCGACCGAGGGGGAGAGGGTACAACAAGGTATCACTAAACTCAATATGGTAGTGCAATTATAAATGAAAATAAGAGTGAACATACTTTGTGCTTCTGTGGAAAGAGAATTTGAGTTATGGCTTATTTATGAGACTTTGATAGATAAAACTACAGTCAAAATTAATAACTTAGAGGGGTAGAAGTAACTGAAAAACAACAAAAGTTGATTTAATATGCACATATACGGGAATAAGATAAAAGATTATGTGGCATTCTTGCCACAAGTGGGCTAAAATCCGTATCAGTTTTACAAGAAACTAAAAAGGTAATGGTGATGCAAGGTAGATTGGATGCCATTATTTAATATTAAATAAGTTTTAAGACAAACCTTAAAAATTAGGAGTCGACTCATGAAAAAAACTCTCGCAATTGCGATCGCTGCAGGTTTAGCAGCACCTATGGCTGTAATGGCTGATACTACTCTATACGGTAGTGCTCATGCTTCTGTTGATTATGTAGATCTTGATAATGGTCTTTCAGGTAAGGATGGTGCTAATTTCACATACTCTAACAACAAGTCTTACTTGGGTGTTAAAGGTTCTGAAAAAATTTCTGACGGCTTAAGCGCTGTTTATAAAATTGAATTTGGCCCTGCATTTGGTAGTGGTCGAGGCCTTTCAGATCGTGATCAGTATGTTGGTCTATCTGGTAATTATGGTACTTTGGTTGCTGGTCGTGCTAGCACACCTTACAAAATTGTTGGTGCTAAAGCTGACTTATTCTGGTACTCACAGCTAGGTTCTAACCGTTATATCACTGGTGATGATTTCCGCTTAAATAATGTTATTGCATATTTCACCCCAAATATGGGTGGCTTCAGTGCAGCATGGGCAACAGTGACAGAAGGCACAGTTGCGGATAATGATGGTATTACAGCGAACTCTGCGAATGCTTTCTATAAAGCTGGTGGTTTGATGGTTGGTTTAGGTTTGGAAGATACTAACTTGCCTGATGATGATGTGGATGCTCGTTTGATGGCTTCTTATGATACTGGTAAAGTGAAAGTAGTTGGTTTTGCTGAGAGACATGATAGTCTTGGCGCTCTTACTGGTGATCTTAAGACAAATGTATATGGTTTAGGTCTTTCTTATAAAACAGGTAAAGGCGCTATTAAAGGTCAATACTATACTTCTAACCCTGAAGGTGACAACAATACTACTGATATGTTTGCTATTGGTTATGACCATAACTTATCTAAGCGCACAACTATCTATGCTCAGTATGCAACAATGAATAATGATGTGAACGCAGGAGTAGCTCTTGCTAATGGTGGTAATGGTGGTCACAGTGCAGGTGTTCTTACAACTGCTGGTGGTCAAGACCAAGCTGGTATCTCTCTAGGTATCAAACACGACTTCTAAGCTTTATTTAAATAAAGTTTAATAAAAGTTGTAAAAAGGCCTCCCTTGTGGAGGTCTTTTTTATGGGGGAATAAAAATAAAATATTTTTGGTGTAAATTTAGTAACCTTTAGTTTTTGTGCTTTGTAGAGTTTTTATTTTATATTGTTTTGGTATAATGGACACATATCTACTCATAGATAAAAGGGCAAAAAATGAGAAAAAAAAATCTGGCAGTATTGTCTGCTACCATGGGCATTTTCTTAACACCAGTATTATCAGCAGATACGATCTTATACGGTGAGCTTCATAACTCTCTTGATATTGTTGATGTTGGTGCCGATTCAAATAATATCTCACATTCTAATAACAAATCTTTGCTGGGTGTCAAAGGTGCTGAGCAGATTACGGATAATATGGGTGCGATTTATCAAGTGGAATTTGGTGCTGATGTTGGTGGTGGGAATTCAGGCTTAACTGATCGCGACCAATTCGTCGGTTTAAAGACAAACATGGGTACGATAACTGCTGGGCGTATGAGCACACCATTTAAAAAAGTAGGGCGTAAAGCAGACCTGTTTTGGAGTAGTCAGCTTGGACAAAATCGTAACCTAACGCGCAGTAACCGTAGTATTCGTACAGGTGTATCAGCTGGGTTGGATGATTTTGATGGTCGATTTGATAACACATTTCAATATACCACGCCCAAATACAACGGTCTTCAAGCTTCTATTGCTCGGGTAACAGAACAGCAGAATAATGATAGAGGCTTAATCAGTGCAAATGCTTTTTATGAGCAAGGTGGCTTGACAGCAGGTCTTGGCTATGAAAAACGTGACGACTTTGATGTAGCAGGAGTTGCAACGATCAAAGGTAGTACGGCTTATCGTGCAATGGCAGCCTATGATACAGGTAATATGAAAGTTGTTGGTTTTTACCAGAATGCTAAAGACCAAGGATTTAATGAAGGATTTAATAGCAGTGTTGTTGGTGTTGGTGCCTCTGCAAAGCTAGGAAAAGGTGTGGTAAAAGCACAATACTATCGTGCGAGTGACTTAGATGCTCCTGCTGCATCGGGCGTTAATGATGATAATGGTGCAAGTATGTTTGCTTTGGGTTATGACCATAGCTTATCTAAACGCACAACCGTTTATGCGCAGTATGCCCAAATTAATAATGACCCAAAAGGTGGTTACGGTTTAGGTCTAGGTGCTGGTGGGCATAGTGAGTCGGTTACAACCCAAATTGATGCATCGGGTAATGCCAAAGATCAAAAAGGTGTGTCAATTGGACTTAAACACAATTTTTAAGATTTAGATATTTTCAGTATTAGCTAAAACCCCATCCAAAGTGATGGGGTTTTGTTTTTTGGGCTTGTGAATGTTTTCAATATATCTTCTTGTGCTATTATCTTCGCATCTTTCTGATGTAAGAATATAAAATGACTGATCGTACAGCAACGGTTCAACGTGATACCTTAGAAACACAAATTTCCGTTACCATTAATTTGGATGGCAATGGTGACTCCAGTTTTGATACAGGCGTCCCCTTTTTAGAGCACATGTTAGAGCAGGTTGCTCGGCATGGAGTCATAGATCTTGAAATCAAATGCAATGGTGATACTCATATTGATGATCATCATACGGTAGAAGATATTGGTATTACTCTCGGTCAAGCTTTTGCCAAAGCCTTAGGTGATAAAAAAGGTATTACAC
>JALVRY010000184.1:5532-5741 GCA_027024625.1 Thiotrichaceae bacterium | reverse complement strand
TGTTGGGCAAAAATGTTTTACAACCAATGGGCTGGGATGCGTTTGGACTTCCTGCGGAAAATGCAGCGATAAAAAATAAGGTCGCCCCTGCGTATTGGACCGATAAAAATATTGATGATATGCGTGGTCAATTACAACGTATGGGCTTAGCCATTGACTGGACGCGGGAATTAGCAACGTGTAAACCTGAATATTATCGTTGGGAACAG
>JALVRY010000184.1:0-5522 GCA_027024625.1 Thiotrichaceae bacterium | reverse complement strand
GTGCTGGCTAATGAGCAAGTGATTGATGGACGTGGTTGGCGCTCTGATGCCTTAGTTGAGCAGCGTGAAATTGATCAATGGTTTTTAAAAATTACCGATTATGCTGATGAGTTATTGACCTCATTGAGTGATCTTAAAGGATGGCCAAAGCAAGTTGCAACCATGCAGGAAAATTGGATTGGTCGTTCAGAAGGTGTTGAAATTGTCTTTGGGGTTGAAGACTCAGCAGAAGTATTAGAGGTTTTCACCACACGTCCTGATACCTTAATGGGGGTTACTTACGTTGCTGTTGCTCCCCAACACCCTTTGGCAACACAAGCAGCCATTGGAAATACAGCACTTAATGCTTTTATTGATGAGTGTAAGCACGTCAAAGTTGCCGAAGCTGAAATGGCGACGATGGAAAAGAAAGGTATGGCAACGGGAATGATGGCTATTCATCCATTGACAGGAGAAAGTGTGCCTATATGGGTTGCTAATTTTGTATTGATGTCCTATGGCTCTGGTGCGGTTATGGCTGTGCCTGCACATGATCAACGTGATTGGGAGTTTGCTCATAAGTATGCGATTCCCATTAAACAAGTGATAACAGCGACTGACCCTGCTGTGCGTGATAAGGTTGATATAGCAAAAGCTGCCTTTACTGACAAGGGTATTTTAGTCGATTCAGCAGCGTTTACAGGTTTACGTTCAGCTGCGGCATTTGATGCGATTGCTGATGAACTAACTCGCCAACAACGTGGAAAAAAGACCGTTAACTATCGTTTGCGCGATTGGGGTGTTTCTAGACAGCGTTATTGGGGATGTCCCATTCCCATTATTCATTGTGATGATTGTGGTGTTGTTGCTGTGCCTGAAAAAGATTTACCCGTGATATTGCCTGAGGATGTTGTTTTTGATGAATCGGGGTCTTCACCGATTAAAAAAATGCCAGAGTTTTATCAAACAACGTGTCCAAGTTGTGGTCAGCCTGCAACTCGTGAAACAGATACGTTTGATACTTTTTTTGAGTCATCATGGTATTACGCGCGTTATAGCAGTGTTGATAGTGATAATGCGATGCTTGATAAGCAACGTGCTGATTACTGGTTACCTGTTGATCAATATATTGGTGGCATAGAGCATGCTATTTTACATTTACTCTATGCGCGTTATTTCCATAAACTCATGCGTGACGAAGGTCTTGTTTCTGGTGATGAACCTTTTACCCATTTGCTAACACAAGGCATGGTATTGGCAGAAAGCTATTATAAAGAAAGTGACTCAGGCGTAAAAGAATGGCAAGCATTGACTGATCTTGTTATTGAGAAAGATGCAAAAGGTCAAGTATCAAGTGTTACATTAAAGAAAACAGGTGAAAAAGTCGTTTCTGCTGGCATTAGTAAGATGTCTAAATCGAAAAACAATGGTATTGATCCAGAACTTATGATTGAACGTTATGGTTCTGATACGTTGCGTTTATTTTCTATGTTTGCTGCACCACCTGATCAAAGTATGGAGTGGTCTGATTCAGGTGTAGAAGGCGCACAACGTTTTCTTAATCGTTTATGGCGTTTGGTATATACCTATATTACACAGGAGGTTACACAGACTAAAACTGATGCTGCTGTCAGTAATAAGGGAATGCAGGCAGTGGGTGATCATGCTGCATTATCTGCTCACGCTAAAGACATACGGCGAAAATTACATTTAACAATTAAAAAAGTTAGTGATGATATGAGTCGTCGTTTTACCTTTAATACCGTTATTGCTGCAAATATGGAGTTACTGAATGAGCTAAATAAATTTGTCACAAAAAATGAAAAGGAGCGCAAAGTATTGCGTGAGGGAATTGAAGGTATCTTATTAATGCTTTCACCTATTGCTCCTCATATCTGTCAACATTTATGGCAAATGTTAGGGCATGATAAACTTATTATCAATAGTTCTTGGCCACAGGTTGACGAGGCTGCTCTTGAACAAAATGTGATTCATATGGTCGTACAAGTAAATGGTAAAGTGCGTGCTAAGATAAAAATACCTGCTGATGCAGATGAGTCACAGATTAAACAATTGGCACAGAGCAATGAAAATGTCATTCGTTTTATTGCTGAAAAAACAGTACGTAAAGTCATCGTTGTTCCGAAGCGTTTAGTTAACATTGTGGCAAATTAGAGGGTATAATGAAAAGTAGATATGCAAGGTGGCTAGTAATGGCTTGTTTAACTGCTATTCCCTTGCTTTCAGCGTGTACAGGGGGGAATTTTCATCTTCGAGGGAAGGCTGATCTCCCTGTTGTATTTCAAACGATGATGCTTCAAGGGCTTGCCATTGATAGTGCTTTTACATTAGCGTTACGTAAAGCATTTGAAAATACAGGTAATGAATTACGCTTGATACCAAGTGCCGATCATCAAGAGGAATCACTGTTGTATATCACTAATTACCAAGAAGGTAAACGAGTGGTTGGTTACGGCAAAAATAGGGAAGTAAGAGAATTTTTGATATTTACTAGACTTGATTATGAAGTAAGGGCAAAAGATGGGGGAATATTACTACCAAAGCAACGTCTGCAAGTTGATAAAACGCAGATATATGACTCAGAATTTGTACTAGGGAAAACTGAAGAGGAGCGTTTGATCCGTGAAGACTTACGTGATGATCTTGCTCGACAAGTACTTATAAGATTGCGATATGGACATCCGGAAGCGGAAAATACGAGATGATAGTAGCGGGTACAAAACGATATTTGTTAATTTTATTTTTTGTAATAATAGCGGGGGTATTGATCTGGGGATCGGCTACACAAAAAAATTCTGATGCTACAAAAACGTTCGAGTTAGAACAACAGAGGTTGATTGCAACAGATGATATCATTCCTTCTTCTACCATGGCAGAAAAAGGAACTTCCGTTAGTAATAATGACAATAATAAGAAAAATGGTAAGCCATCTATTGAAGATGCACTCCTGATTCAGGCATTGGAAGCGCCAGAACTTAGCTTCATTGAATGGAAAAAAAGATTCTCCTTTTATGCGTATGCACATGGTATTGAGCGAAATACCATGGATACAATATTTGTTCCTTTGATCGTGAATGATGATGTGTTGGCATTGATTACAAAGCAGCCTGAATTTACTAAACCCATATGGAAGTATTTAGATACCGCTGTTTCAGCAAAGCGTGTTCTGCAAGGGCGAAAGTTACTTGCTCGTCACCATAAATTACTTAAAAAAGTAGAAACAAAATACGGTGTTCAACCTGAATATATCGTTGCTATTTGGGGGCTTGAGACAGGATATGGCTCAAATTTTGGTAATAATAATGTGTTACGTTCATTAGCAACACTTGCTTATGCGAGTGAACGTAAAGCTTTTTATCGTCGTGAACTTATCTCAGCATTGAAAATTATTCAGCAGGGCGATATTAGTGCAGAAAAAATGATTGGCTCATGGGCAGGAGCAATGGGGCATACACAATTTATGCCATCAACTTATGAGAACTTTGCAGTTAGTTTTGATGGGGATTCACGGCGTGATTTATGGAATAGTTTGAACGATGTTTTTGCTTCAACAGCTAACTATTTGGAAAAATCAGGTTGGCAACGAAATCAACCTTGGGGCATAGAAGTAAAGTTACCTAATGTAATGAATTGGGAACTTACGGACCCATCAACATGGTTAACGATGGCTGAATGGGAAAAAGCAGGTATTACTTACATAGATGGTAGTCCTTTGGATCGTCTTGATAAAAAAGAAGCACGTCTTTTTTTACCTGCTGGGCATAAAGGTCCTGTTTTTCTGGTATTTCGTAATTTTTTGACGATTAAACAATATAATAATGCTGATAGCTATGCGTTAGCAGTCGCCTATCTTGGTGATCGTATTCGTGGTGGTAAAGAAATTATTACAGAATGGCCACGTAATGATATGCCTTTAAGTTTTAATGAAAATAAAGACTTACAATCCCTTTTGTCTGGTTTAGGTTATGATGTTGGTGAGGTTGACGGTAAAATTGGTCCTAATACGCGCCAAGCCTTGAGATCTTGGCAGAAGGATAAGGGCTGGCCTGCTGATGGTTATGTTAACAAGCAGATCTTGGAGTTGCTTCGATAGCCTTTTTGTTATCCTTTTTTCTATATTTATAACTATTTTATTTATAGAAAAATTTTAAGGAATATTTAAAGAATATTTATAGCTTTTCTTATTCCTAACTTTGCTTTAGGGAGAACAATATATGAAAAAAATGATCCATAGCAGCATTTTTTTATGGGTGTGCTGGGGGATAAGCGCTTGTTCAACGCAAACAGGTATTTACCCTGAGGCACAGCCACCTGTTGCTTTGCCATCAGCAGATTATGATGTTCTTCCGTCTCAAACTCCACAACAACCTCACAGACCACCACAACAGTTAGCCCATAGAACCCCCACCGCTGAAGAGCTGCGTGTTACAGGTGAGAAGATATTTAGAAATGAGACTGGTGGACAAATATCAAAGACAGTACATTGGAATGTAGGTGAAGATTTTGCATCAATGGGGATCGCTCATTTTACGTGGTATCCTGCTGGTCGGGCGCAACGACATGGTAATACTTTTCCACAAGTGCTCAATTATATGACTCAACGAGGTTCACCGCCTCCTGCATGGGTGCAATTTGCTGCCGCACGTGGCGCACCATGGTTTTCTCGACAGACATTGTTCCGTGTAAAACACACACCACAGATTAAAGAGCTTGAACAATATCTATATCGTACCCGTGGTTTGCAAGCAGAGTATATTGTTAATCGTGCAAAACAAGCATTACCAAGAATAGTAAAAGCAGCCCATCCAAGCCTCAAAAATAAAGTAATACAAAATATTAATGCCTTAGCAAATACACGTGGAGGGTGGTATCCATTAATTGACTATATCAACTTTAAGGGTGAAGGTCTGAGTCGTAATGGTGGTTATAATGGACAAAACTGGGGAATTCTTCAAGTATTAGAAAATATGCGTCCTAGTCGCCCAGGTATTGGAGCATTGAATGCATTTGCTGATTCAGCCTATCAAATATTAGTGCGTCGTGTGAGAAATGCGCCTCGTAGGGGTGAAGAGCGATGGTTGCCTGGCTGGAGAAATCGTACTAATACTTATCGAGCCCCTTAAAATTGCATATATGACGTAAATTGACAAAAAACCATCAATATCGGATGGTTTTTTTATGCCCGTTTTATCTGTAAAAACACCATATTGCTTATTATTTTGTCATAATGGGATTCCCACATTAGCTCTTCTTCAAGAGATAATGAATAAAAATAATAATAATAAAAATAAGGGTGTTATCTATGTTAAAACAAACAATTGTTTGTCTATTGTCTTGCGGGTTATTATTCAGTGCGACAGGGGCTATTTCTCAGTCAAGCTACTCCCATTCTGCCTCTGAAGTTTTTAATAACTGTCAAATGAAGCAAGGGCTTTTTTCTTTAGATAAGCAGTGTATTAAGAAAAATACAGCAACTTATAAAGGGCTTAATAATCAATATAACTATTTGAAAAAGACATGGC